>CANHPJ010000242.1 GCA_947462515.1 Bacteroidota bacterium
AATCAGAGACATAATAAGTTTCGACCACCAATTTTTGTAACTGAGCTTTTGAAAAATTAGACAGCAAAAAAAACGAGAAAACAATTAATATTTTTTTCATATTTATTTTTTTAAAAATTCACCTTAAGCATTTTAAAGCTATTAATTTATTAATGTCAAAAAATTAAAGTTTATAAGAGATTCCAAATACGTAATTAGTTCCGAAAGTATATCTGTCATAATCTAAAATCCATCCTGCATCAGCATATTTGAAAGATCTACGAATAGGAGAATTCAAGAGGTCTCTAACAGTAAAACTTGCACTAAAATGTTTGCCAATTCTTTTGGATATTTTAAAATCAACAAGATTCCTAGCTAATTCATAAACATCAGCTGCATCAACAGAAGATATTACAAGTCTTGGCCCTTGCACATTATAACTTAAAGTTAAATTTAAGCCTATACTATCGTGGTTATATGAAAGAATACCATTTATGATAAAAGGTGCCTGGCCTAGCATTGGTCTTACAACAGTATCAAAGGGTAAATACGTTTTAAAGCCATTATCCACAATTAAACTGGATCGTGCAATTTTATTATTTGAATTCACAAAAGTTACGTTGGCTCTAAAATCGAGTTTTTTGGTTAAACTTTTTCTACCTTCCAATTCGATACCGCGCACTTTAGAATTATCTATATTTTGCCAAGTATAGCCCTGAGGATTTTGAACCATTTCAATGTGATTTTTAAAATCTTTATAAAAAAAACTAAAGGATATGTTATCACCATTATTGAAATACGACTCCAACCTCATATCATAATTGTCAATCTGAACAGATTTTAAATTTGAGTTCCCGAACACATTTGCTCTTAACTCATAATCATAAACTATAGTTTCTGTTAGCTCACGAGTGCTTGGTCTGGCAATAGTTTTACTATAATTAAATCTTAGATTTATGGGATTAAACTCGTCGTTTTTTAATTTATAGACAATGTTAGCACTTGGCAAAAAACTAATCTGATTTAAAACTCCCGGATTAACCAAAAAAACGTCCATCAATTCTTTTCTTCTTAAATCGTTTGGCGCGTAACCCAGAGAGTCATATTTAACTAGATCGGTATAAATAGCCGCTTTCTCCACCCTTAAGCCACCCGAAACTCGTAAAGAGGGAATAATAGAATAATCCATCATTGCATAGCCTGCGTATATATTACTTCTTCCAAAATAATTATTAGAAGGGAGGCCATTTTCAGCGTAATACAATTTCATTAAACTACCGTAGGAATTCAATGGATCCTTAGAAATTTGAAAATTATTTAAACTAAACAAATCATTAAAATCATCATTTGAAGGTTGTAAATAGAAGTTAGGACCCATCCTTAAAGAATAATCATATTGACGGCCAACTTTATAATTATACTGATATGCCCCACCAAACTTAAATTTTCTTGTTAGGCCAGGAACTTCTTCCCCTAAAGGCATTTCCAGAGACAACCTAGAATCTAACATATTCTCGTTTAAATACCTAAAATACCTATCAATAGCGTAAGAACCGCCTATGGAATAGGTTGTTTGCCCTTGTATTATGTTTTTTTCGTAAGTTAAGTTTTTAAAATCCGGGGCACTGCTTGAACCATTGGTATATGAAGCGTTTGATTCTATTTTTATTTTTGATCCTGGAATAAAATGTTCCGATTTAAATTGATAAATCATTTGTTTTCTTTGTTCGTAAAACAAACTCTTTGTCATGATAAAACTTGGAGCGTTAGCAATATCAGCTCCATTTCGGATATTATTAGCACCCGAAAAATTAGGCATAAATAAAAAAGAAACGCTATTATTGGGAGTAAACTTGTAGGCTAAGTTTAAAAGTGCACTCCATCCATTATTTTCTCTGCTAACCTGCTGTTCAATTTGTTTATCGGCGATTTTTGCATTGGCTGTTCTTGCTCCAAAAGGCCTGTTGGCTATAGAACTAGGATCATACTGAGTTGTATTTCCATATCTATAACCTAATAATAAACCAAGTGGCTTGCCGAACAAAGTAGTTTGATTGCCTATAGTAAAACTTTGAGTAAAATTTAAAGGGCCTTTTTGACTTTGAGTATTCCAGTTGGCAGGAAAAGATTGACCTGCTAAAGAAGCCTGTTCATTAATTTTTTTAAACGCAACATTTTTATATTCTCCGCTGGCATATAATTTTTGAGCATTGGAAAAAGCATCCTGATTGTCGAAATCTGTTTTATTTAATAGCCCAAGTTGAATTAAGCCCAGTTTAAAATAAGCTTCATTCCAAGGTGTTTTATCGGTAACCCCTATAGATTTATAATAATCTGCCAAACCATTTTCTTTTAACTCTTCAAAAACGGTAGGATCCGTATTGGCATTTACAAACGTGGAATGATCATGATTACGTAAACCATTATCGAATCCCAACCAGTCTGTTTTGCTTTTCTCGGAGGTTAAGACGTCTTTAAAAGAACTTTGATTATTATACCCAACAGAAGACTCCACGTTAACAGAAAGCGCATCAGGGTAGTCTTTTGTCTCAACCGACAAATAGGCACCTGCCCAATCGCCAGGCAAATCTGGACTTGCAGTTTTAGTAATAATAATATTATCGACTAGTGATGAAGGGAACATATCCAAACGGATATTATTAGTGAAAGGATCTAATGTTGGAATTCGAGAGCCGTTTACCGTGGTTTTAACGTATCTATCGCCAATACCGCGCACTGTAATTAATCCGTTGTTTGTAGATACACCACTTATACGGGCAACGCCAGCTACAACGCTTGCATCACCTGTTTTCTTCATTGTTTCGGTAGAAACGTAATCGATGGTATTGGCAGAATTAACCTTCATCTTTTCCATATAAGTTTCATTTGATTTTACTGCTTTTGCGGTAATAATCACTTCACTTATATTATTGGCAGAAGATTTCATGATAAAATCTTTCACCGCAACTTTTCCATTAGCAACCTTTATAGATTGTTCTATTGTTTTGTAACTGATATAGGAAACAACAATAAGATGGGAAGAGGAATCGGGCACTTTAACTGAATAGTTGCCATCGAAATCTGTAAGCACACCACCAGATGGATTTGATTTTAAATATACGGTTGCTCCAATGAGGAATTCGCCAGTTTCGTCGGCAATCTTACCTCTTACCGTACCTTGAGAAAAACAAGAAACGATACCAAAAAATAAAAAAGTAAAAAACAATAATGATTTTTTCATTTGCTATAATTATTTCAAATTAATTTGCTACACTAAAAACTTACACCCTACGAAACGACCTCAGTCACTTCTAATATTTAATTATTTTCTTGAATCGAGACTTTCCATCGCAAACAACTTCAATGATATAATTACCTGAATGAAAAGAAGATAAATCAAGCGAAAACAAAGAGTCAGCTGGACAATCCGTAGAGCTCCCCTGTTTCATTAATTCGCCTATAGCATTATATATTTTATAGCTTAATGAGGATTTTGAAGTTGAATTGTATTGAACAAACAATTCACTATTTGTAGGATTAGGGAACAATGAAAAAGTTTCTTCATGAGACCAAACATCAGCCACACCTGAAGTTAAAATACCTCTTATGTTTTTTGCACTTGCAATAGTTATTTTTCCTTTATTATCCTTTGCTTTGGCAGTAACAATATTATTTCCTTGGGTAGCTTTCCAAATGGTAGAATAAGGTGCTATTGTATCTGAACGTTGAAATATATTATTTATAAAAAAATCCACTGAAACAATAAAACCGT
>CANHPJ010000243.1 GCA_947462515.1 Bacteroidota bacterium
AGTTCTATCTTGCGAATGTCTTCATCGCTAATTTTGGCGAAATGCGAAAAGTCAAATCGTAAATAGTCATCATTTACCAATGATCCTTTTTGCTCCACATGTGTACCCAATACTTGACGAAGTGCCGCATGCAATAAATGTGTCGCAGAGTGGTTGTTGGCTGTTAGCTGTCGTTTTTCTGAGTCAACTCTTACTGTAAAGGCGGCATTTACATTTTTTGGTAAGGCATCGGCAAAATGTATGAAATCGCCCATTTCTTTTTTGGTGTCGGTAATGAAGGTTTTTTCGTCATTGGCCTCTATAAAACCGGTATCACCAACTTGTCCGCCGCTTTCTGCATAGAAAGTAGTGTTGTCCAGCACAATTTGAAATTGCTCTTTCCCTTTTGCTTTTACTTTTCTGTATTTGGCAATCTTGGCTTCTGTAACCAAATGATCATAACCAATAAATTTCGTTTCCGATTTAGGTATTAATACCACCCAATCTTCGGTATCGATGACAGCTGCAGCTCTTGATCTGTTTTTTTGTTCTTCCAGGGCTTTGTTAAAGCCTGCCATATCCACATTTTTGTTTTCTTCTCGGGCAAGCAGTTGGGTTAAATCAATCGGGAAACCAAAGGTGTCGTATAATTCAAAGGCAAATTGGCCTTCAATGGTATTGTTTTTAGATGCGTAATCATAAAAACGATTTATGCCTTTATCCAGCGTTCTTAAAAAGGCAGCTTCCTCTTCTTGAATTACTTTTTTTATCAATTCTTTTTGAGCGTTTAGCTCAGGGAAAATATATCCCAGCTTATTGGCCAACAAGTCAACCATTTGATAGATGAATGGCTCTTTAAAGTTTAAAAAGCTAAAGCCATAACGCACGGCTCTTCTTAAAATTCTTCTTATAACATAACCTGCACCGTTGTTTGAAGGCAGCTGTCCGTCAGATATTGCAAAGGAAACCGCTCTAAGGTGATCAGATATTACCCGCATGGCAATATTCGATTTTTCATCACTGCCGGTATAAGCAATTCCCGACTTTTTTGCCAGATGGTTGATGTAATCCTGGAATACATCCGAGTCGTAATTTGATTTTTTACCCTGAATAACCATGCATAAACGCTCAAAACCCATTCCGGTGTCTACGTGTTGCGCAGGTAGTTTCTCCAATGATCCGTCAGCCTTACGATTGAATTCCATGAACACGTTGTTCCATATTTCAATTACCTGCGGGTGATCATTGTTTACCAATGTTTTTCCATCTGTCTTTTTTCTGTCATCCTCACTTCTTATGTCTACGTGTATTTCGGTACACGGGCCGCATGGGCCGGTATCACCCATCTCCCAGAAATTGTCTTTTTTATTGCCTCTCAAGATGCGGTCTTCAGAGATAAATTGTTTCCATAAATCATAAGCTTCCTGGTCAAAGGCAAGGTTTTCTTTTTCATCACCTTCAAAAACCGTAACGTAAAGCTGTTCTTTAGGTATTTTATATACATCAACTAAAAGTTCCCAGGCCCAGGCTATGGCATCTTTTTTGAAATAATCACCAAAAGACCAGTTGCCAAGCATCTCGAACATGGTATGGTGATAAGTATCTACTCCAACCTCTTCTAAATCATTGTGTTTTCCGGATACTCTCAAGCATTTTTGAGTATCGGCAATTCTATTGTGCTTTATGGCTGCATTACCAAGAAAAAGATCCTTAAATTGATTCATGCCCGCGTTTGTGAACATTAAAGTAGGGTCATCTTTAATAACCATAGGAGCCGAGGAGACAATGGTATGATCCTTACTTTTGAAAAATTCTAGAAATGTATTTCTGATTTCGTTTGAATTCATAGATAATGGGGATTAAAAGCTTGATAATGTATAGATTCTTGTGCCAAAAATTCTTGCAAAAATAGATTTTTTAATTAACTTTGAATTAGCACCATTAAAAATAGTGCTAATTAATTTTCGTTTTTTGGTCTTTATTTTTTTAAAATCTACTAATCTGTTTTAGTTTTTCTTCTTTAGGATATTGATTTTTAAATTTTAATGCTTTTTGTTGGATATTTTACAATTTGTTTAAAAACAAACGATAAGCACACAAAGTTATGTCAAGGATAAAATATCGTTTTGATACCAAGTCGCTTACTTATCAGAAGGCGAAATTAACATCTAAAGAAATCATTCTTAAGGTTTCTTCTTATCTGGCAACCGGCATTGTGTTTTCTGCGGTCGTAATTATGATAGCCTATGAGGTTATTGATTCCCCGAAAGAGAAAAAATTGCTACGTGAAAACGAACAACTCCAGCTTCAGTATGAGCTTTTGAATAAACGTTTAAGTCTGGTTTCAGAGGTGATGGAAGATATTCAGCAGCGTGACGATGATATCTATCGAGTGATTTTTGAGGCGGAGCCTATTTCTGATAATGTTCGTAAAGCTGGTTTCGGAGGCGTAAACCGCTACATAGAGCTGGAGGGTTATGATAATTCTGATCTTGTCGTTGAGGCTACCAAACGCTTGGATAAAATTTCCAAACAGTTATATATTCAGTCTAAATCTTTTGACCAGGTTTATAAAATGGCAAAAAATAAAACCGAAATGCTTGCTTCAATTCCTGCCATACAACCGGTATCTAATAAAGATTTGCGAAAACTGGCTTCCGGCTTCGGTTACAGAACACATCCCATATATAAAATTCAGCATTTTCACTCTGGAATGGACTTTTCAGCGCCATCGGGAACAGATGTTTATGCTACAGGTAATGGAGTGGTTCTATCGGTAGAGTCTGCCCCAAGAGGTTATGGAAACAATATCGTCATTGAGCACGGATACGGCTATAAGACCCTTTATGGACATTTAAGTCAGTTTGCAGTTAAAGCCGGACAAAAAATATCGAGAGGTGACGTTATAGGATATGTAGGCAGCACGGGGACTTCCACTGCGCCCCACTTGCATTATGAAGTTATTAAAAATGCAGAAAAAATAAATCCTGTAAACTTTTTTTATAACGACTTAACACCAGAGCAGTTTCAGGTTATGATCGATGTGTCATCACAATCAAATCAATCATTCGATTAACATTCTTACGGATCTTATCCCATAAATCATGCCTTATAAAGAATCTGAAACAACAAAACTTTACTATACCATTGGCGAGGTTGCTGAAATGTTTAAGGTAAACACTTCTCTGATACGATTCTGGGAAAAAGAGTTTGACATCATTCAGCCAAAAAAAAATAAAAAAGGCAATAGATTATTCACTCCCGAAGATCTTGATAATTTCCATGTCATCTTTCATTTGGTGAAAGAGCGCGGCTTTACGCTTCAGGGAGCTAAAAGTAAGCTAAAAGAAAACAAGGAAGATACTATCAATAATATACAAGTTGTTAGAACGCTTAACGAGGTTAAAAGCTTTTTGCTAAAACTTAAAGAAGAGTTATAACAAACTTTCTTCTCTGTGCAGCTAATAGCAGGTTTTATCTTCCTAAATCTTGTTTTTTTGTTGGCAAAAACTACAATATTCAGCATCCTTTTTATGTTCGAAAGGCAGTTCCAAACTAAACATGTCTTTTATTATTCCTTCTAAAACCACTTCGAAATCTTCCAAGATCAGGGCACTGATGTCTTCCTTTTTTTGATAGGATAAATTAATAAATCCATCTGTTGGTTTTCGAAGTGAAATGATCCCCGATTTCAAGCCCAAGCCCTTTTCTATAA
>CANHPJ010000244.1 GCA_947462515.1 Bacteroidota bacterium
ACGTTACCCTCCGAATCTACTTTCATCAAAACATCTTTAAATGTCTCTTCCAAACCATCTGTTTTTTTAGTTATTGACTCATCTATATATTTTACCTGATATTTTTTAAGTTTCTTTTTACTCTGAGCATTTAGATTCAAAAACCCAAAGAATAAAACAAAACAAAAACAGGAGTAACTTATTTTTCGTATAGTCATTTTATTACGATTAAATCAGGTAAAACTACTTCTTGATTGTATTCAGAAATTATTAAATCATTATATACAGATACAATTTCTGAACCAGACTTTTTCGATAAATCCTTTGAGAAAGAATAAACCCTATAAGTGCCTTCTCTTAATCCTGAAAAGAAATAATATCCTTCTTCATCAGTCCTTGTGCGCATTCCATAACCTTCAGAATTACCAAAAACGAGATATACATATTCATCCGGTAAATAATAAGAGGAATTCAATTCTGTTAATTCACTATTATAATCCTTGGCAAACAACTTCCCCTTAATCGTTGCTCCCCCCCCTTGATTAGCATCCTTATAAACCACAAAATCCGACACAATAAATTCTTCATCTGTTTTTTTAATTTCAATCTCTTTTACTACAGGAATGACTGAACAGGGTGTTTTAAAGCCTGTATCCAATGAATAAGCATATAATTTATATTTTCCCTTTCTCAAAAAATCAAATTCGAAAGAACCATCATACCCTGTCCTTAAATCAACATCAGAACAACTTTTCTGATTGCCATAAACTAAATAAACACGTTCATCAGCAAGCGCTGATCTTGAATTAAAACTTTTTGAGTAAAAATTGTCCGCAAATAACTTCCCTTTTATTATTGCTCTGCCTCCCTGACCTGCCTCCTTTTTACAAGAAAAAACCAATAATAAAAACAAAATTTTTACGAATAAATGAATCCTCCTGATTTTGATATTTATCATCCTGCTTTAATATTTTGTGATTTTAATTAATCTCTATTTGAATAACTTAAAATTCTTGCCAAGAAAACTAAAACAAATTCCAGACCATAGAAACACATAAAAATCGAAGTATCTTAAAAAGGCTTTTTTTGAAAAAAGGTGAATTAGCTCTACAAAACGTATATAATTTGTAGGCATCTATAGATCCATGCAAGCATTATTCTTAGTAAAGTTTGAAAGTTTAAAAAATAAAAACCAAGCCTCTTTGTAAAATTTATATGCACACCATCCGACTACCAAAAAGCTCTTGGTTTAATTCTTGAAATAAACAAATTAAACTGTTGTTATGATTGCGCATTTATAAGGAAAATAAAAAAACACAAGTTCATTTATCAATTATTATTTAAAAAGAATGGAAGAGAAAACAAATAATACAATCGAAAAATTGGTTGAGTTAAATGGAGAATACGATAGCGAAGCAATGGGAAGCGTTCATTTTAGAAACACCCTATTTTATGACGTAGGAAGTATAGACCACGTAAATAATGCGGGAATTATGGATTTATTGGATCTGATTAAAACTTGGTCAGAAATTGGAACCGAAGTGTTTTTTGTTAACGCTAAACCAACTTTAAAGGAAAAAATAACAGAACTGAATCTTGAAAAAATTATATTATTTGCTTGAAAATCAAATTTTTATAAAAAATGAACAGTATATAAAAAATGAAAGAATTCTATTTCAATAAATTTGAAAACAGAACACCATACAGCCCTATTGAAGATAATAAATGGAGAACTTATACTTTTCAGTTTTTATCAATTATAACTTTAGCAATAGGCTTAGCATACATAAACTGGAGATGGAGACATTCTATAAACTACGATTCTATCACTTTTGCCCTTACTCTTGTTATTGCTGAGACGCTTAGCTTCATCGGAACTGTATTAATCGTAATAAATTATTGGTCAAATAAAGATCCTTTAAAACAGTTACCGGTGCATTATCTATCGGAAATTGAAGATCTGGCCGGAAGAGCTGACCGTCCTGTTAAAATAGACATTTTTATAGCAACGTATAATGAAGATGTGGAGTTAGTTCGCTATACAATAAAGGATGCAAAAAAAATCACCTATCCTTTTAATGATGTACCAATTAACATTTATGTATTAGATGACGGCCGAAGGGATGGTAGACATCCCAATTCTGAAAACATGAAGAAAATAGCCCTACAAGAACAAATTAATTACCTCACTAGGGAGAGTAATTTGGGCTTTAAAGCAGGTAATTTAAAAAATGCTCTTGAGCATTCCAACGGAGATTTATTTGTAATATTTGATGCCGACACACGTCCTTTTCAGAGCTTTTTAGAAAACACCAGTGGCTATTTTAGAAATAAAAAGCTTGCCTGGGTTCAAACCCCTCAATGGTTTTATGACTATACCGAATCAAAAACCATTTCACAATTCCTAAGAAAAAAATTAAAAAATAACCAGGCATGGTGGATAAAAATAATTTCTAAATCGATTGGGAAAATTAAATATGGAGAAGACCTTTTTGGCAATGACCCCAGACTATTTTATGATGTATTATTAAGAAGAAGAAACTATTATAATGCTGCATTTTGCTGCGGAGCCGGCTCTATTCATAGGAGAGAAGCATTACTGAATAGTGCCATTAAAGATTTTGGACAAAATGTTAATGAGAAAGTAAATAATTTCTCTAAAGGCCTGAAAAAAATAATTGATAAAAATTTCATCCGCTCCTTATTAATTGAAAATTCAATAAAAAACTCCACGAAATCCATAATAATTGAGAAAGAAATTATACCATTCAAATACCATGCTTCCGAAGATATATATACATCCTTGATGCTCCATGCTGATAAAAACAAATGGGAAAGTATTCAACACAAAGAGATAGAATGTAAAATGTTATCCCCACTTGATATCAATAGTTGGGTGAAACAAAGAACCAGATATGCTGCCGGCTCTTTGGATATCGCTTTTAAGGATAATCCATTGTTTTTAAAAGGATTGACATTAGGACAGAGAATCTCCTACTTCAATACAATCTACTCTTACTTCGCCCCGCTGTGGATAATTGTATTCTTATTAAGTCCTATTATTTTCTTCTATTTCCAGCTTCTGCCTGTTAGAGCATATAGTTTCGATTTTTTTAAATACTTTATTCCATTTCAGATTTTAAACACTGTTATAATGACTTTAGGCTGCTGGGGCATAAACACAAGTAGAGGAGACCAATATTACATAAGCTGTTTTTGGTTGATGTTCTTATCAATAATTTCAACAATTAGAGGCAAAAAAGTCGCCTTTCAGGTAACACCAAAAAACCGGGTATTTGGTAATTATTTTCAACATATATTCCCCCATTTAACAATAATAATTCTTACTCTTTTTGGAATAATCTATAATTTGACTCTTGTCTTTTTTGATTTGCACCCCAGTCTCTCTGGATTTATTTCTAATTCTTTTTGGGGCCTAATAAACGTCTATAACTTAAGTATAATTGTAAGAGCCGCCCTTTGGAAACCAGAATCGGAATAATACTTGATATGTTTAATTATGACTTGCCTTGATATGACTTTAGTGATCAATGAATAAATTAAATCAATATACCAATTTTCTCTTAAGACCCATCTTCTATATTTTGGCTCTGATTACCGCCACGTATATTGTTTTATTGATCGAAAAACTAAAACCTTCCGATTTCGGACACCAGGCTAAACTTTTTGAAAAAGAAATAAAAATAACCAAACA
>CANHPJ010000245.1 GCA_947462515.1 Bacteroidota bacterium
ATAGGTGAACCCAATGGCATAACAGCGGCAACTCCAACTTCTTCAAGTCGCTTACAAAGAACCGGATCAGCATGAATATAAGGCAAAACAACGAAGCCTAGTTTCACCAATTCTTCTGCTGCTTTGAGTGTTTCAATAGGATCCGGCAGTAGGTATTTAGGATCTGGATGAATCTCTAACTTTAACCAATTGGTCTCCAGTGCTTCTCTTGCCAGTTGTGCGGCAAAAACAGCCTCTTTTGCATTCCTTACACCAGAAGTATTGGGAAGCAAATTAAACTGAGGATGCGATAAATGTGTTAAAATATCATCCGATTCATTGTTTAGATCAACGCGCTTTAATGCTACAGTTACAAGTTCGCTGCCAGAGGCAATCAAAGCCTCCTGCATTTGTTTGGAAGATCCAAATTTTCCTGTACCGGTAAACAAACGTGAACTAAATGTTTTATCGGCTATGGTAAGTTTTTGCATGTTTATTTAAGCTAATATTTGTAAAAAATCACTTGCAGACTTTGCTTTATCTGCTGACATTCCAATGGCGGAAGAAATTGCTATTCCGTTAACTCCAGAATTTAAAACTGAGCCTACATCATTAATACTGATTCCGCCAATTGCCACAATTGGTATATTATTATTTTGATTAAGGTGAATATATGATATGGCAGTAACAATATTTTTTAAACCGTGAAGCCCTAAAACAGGACTTAAATTTTGTTTGGTCTCGGTGTATGTATATGGCCCTAATCCTATATAATCCACATCACAGGCGTATAGCTTTTTAATATCTTCAAGCGTATTTGCCGTACCTCCTATTATAGCATTGTCACCGAGTATTTTTCTGGCCTCACGGGGATTAGTATCCTTTAGACCAAGATGAACGCCATGGGCATTAACTTCTTTGGCAATACGAACATTATCGTTAATAATTAATACGGCATTGTATTTATCGCAAACATCTTTAGTTTTTTTAGCTATTTCAAGCCAAGCAGAATACTCCTGATTTTTCACCCTTAACTGTATCCATCTTACTCCTCCTTTGCATGCCTCTAGAGTCAGGTATTCATGAGAAAAATCTGTTAAATCCTGAGTTATATAATGTAATGTCGCGATTTCTTTTTTCATTGATTGTAGCATCTTTAAAACATGGATACTGATTTGTGTGATTGATTGTCGAAATGGAAGCCAAGTAGATTTTCTGTACTCGCCAAAAACAATGAAACGTAGCTCTTGGCATTTTTGCAAGCCTCATTAAGACTTTGCTTTTTAGCAATATTAGCTGCAATTGCAGCTGATAAGACACAGCCTGATCCGTGTTTTTCTCCTTTTTCTATCCAGGCAGATTCAAAATGAAATTCTGTATTTTTATCAAACAAACAATCTAATGCTGAAGAATATGACGCATGGCCTCCCTTTAAATATATGGCACAGGCGACTTGATTTTTCAAAAATGACTTATCAGTGGTTCCAAAAAGATTTTGAGCTTCGGGCCAGTTTGGAGTAATTAAATGAATATTTTCGGAAATACTATTCAACAAGTCTTTTTTAACATCAGTATGAAATTGAAACCCTGCACTTGCTTTAAGTATAGGATCCCAAATTATTTTAATGTCTTTATTTTTTCTTTTTAAATAGCTAATCAGCTTGGCAAAAACATCTAAACTCTCTATCAATCCAATTTTCACAACATCTATAACATACTTGTCAAAAAGCGGATCCAACTGATTTATAATATTTTCAAAAGAAAGCCATTCTAACCCAACAAAGGTGTTATCATTTTGGAATGTTATGGAAGAACAAACCCCTAAGCCATAAACATTATTGGCCTCAAATGTTTTGATATCAGCCAAAACACCCGCTCCCCCGCAAGGATCGAATCCTGCAATGCTTAAAGCAAAATATTTTTTTGAATCAAGCATGAGGCAATTCAATATTTTTGTGAAGAATGTTTTTAATTTTTATAAACTTTTCTACTCGTTCATGATTATTAATATCAGGAGTCCAAATTGCTCCAAGCATTGCCACGCCGTCAAAGCCTATGGGTTCGCTGGTTTCTATATTGTTTTCATCCATCCCACCCAGAGCAATAATTTCAGTTTTGCCAAGCAGCCCCGATTGTTTTAAATTCTGAATCTGTTCTTTTAGCAAATTCAGTTCAAAGTTACCCAGGTAACCCGGTTTTGAGATGCTTCCAAAAATCGGACTTAAAAAAACATAATCGAATACCCTTGCCGACTGTTCAATTTCGGAGACCGAATGAAGCGAGCAACTACGGTGAATTATTCTATTTGATTTGATATCTCTGATTGATCTCTGGTTACCATGAATACCTCTTAAATTGTATCTATTCACCAAGTCATAATGATTGTGAATAACTATCTTATCGTGAAAATTTTCAGGAATTTGTTCTATGTAATCAACAAATTGCTCCAAAGAATATTCCGGTTTACGGAGATGAAAATGATCCAGTCCACTTTTAAAAAGTTTGACCAATGTTTTTATTTCCTCGTTAACAATTCCCGGAGCAGAGATAAGAATTAGTTTCATTTTTGAGTAATTGAGATATAAAAATCAGTGCATCGTATTAATTATATAAACTGTATTTTAAAAAGAAACCAAGAAATAATTCTTGGTTTCTTTTTAAAATATTAGCTATAAAGCATGCTGCCTGAAGCGACAAACTCTTTTGATTTCTCTTCCATTCCGGCGATAATTGCATCCTGCTCTTTTTGATCAAGGGTTTCAGCATAATCTCTCACATCCTGAGTGATTTTCATTGAACAGAAATGAGGGCCGCACATAGAGCAGAAATGAGCTATTTTAGCCCCTTCAGCAGGCAATGTTTCATCATGAAACTCTCTTGCAGTATCAGGATCTAGTGACAAGTTGAACTGATCTTCCCATCTGAACTCGAAACGGGCTTTACTTAAGGCATTGTCTCTGATTTGAGCACCCGGGTGGCCTTTTGCCAAATCAGCAGCGTGGGCAGCCAGCTTATAAGTAATTACACCGTCTTTAACATCTTTTTTATTTGGCAAGCCTAAATGTTCTTTTGGAGTAACATAGCACAACATTGCTGTTCCAAACCAACCAATCATTGCAGCTCCAATAGCAGAAGTTATGTGATCATAACCCGGGGCAATATCCGTTGTAAGTGGCCCAAGCGTATAAAAAGGTGCCTCATGACATTCTTTTAACTGCTTGTCCATATTTTCCTTTATCAAATGCATTGGAACATGTCCCGGGCCTTCAATCATTACCTGAACATCATGTTTCCAGGCAATCTTGGTTAATTCACCCAGAGTTTCCAATTCAGCAAACTGTGCAGCATCATTAGCATCAGCAATTGAACCCGGTCTTAGGCCATCACCTAAAGAGAATGCCACATCATAGGCCTTCATAATCTCACAAATTTCTTCGAAATGAGTGTATAGAAAACTTTCTTTATGATGTGCCAGGCACCATTTAGCCATAATAGATCCACCACGGGAAACTATTCCGGTTACTCGTTTTGCAGTTAAAGGAACATATCTTAATAAAACACCCGCATGAATGGTGAAATAATCTACACCTTGTTCTGCCTGCTCGATTAAGGTATCACGGAAGATTTCCCAAGTAAGATTTTCTGCTTTACCATTTACCTTCTCTAGAGCTTGGTAAATAGGAACAGTGCCAATAGGAACAGGAGA
>CANHPJ010000246.1 GCA_947462515.1 Bacteroidota bacterium
AAATGCAGCCTTGAATTTTGGAGGACAACACTCAGAGCTTTGGTGTGAAGGTGGCGAGCAAGCATTTATTGAAAAAATGGTTTATGAAAGTATACAATTTTCAAAAAGCTGTTTTTGGTTTTCTTCTTTGGTATCAAAAAGCAGCAGTTTACCGGCAGTGCAATATGCACTTAAAAAGGCAGAAGTTTTTGATGTTAAAATTATCAATATGACGCAGGGTAACAAGCTGAGTAGAATAGTGGCATGGACTTTTTTAAATAGGCAAGAGCAGTATTTGTGGCGAAAGAAACGCTTGGACAAAAGCCATTAAATTCAATTTTTCAAGATCGATTATTTTAATGTAAAATATTTTGAAATTCTGTTTTGATTTGCTTTCAAATTGTATCTTTGAATTATTGATAACCAAAAAAATAATTCAATCATATAATTTCTAAATTCAAATAAATATGGAAAATAAAAAAGTAGAAAATACAACAACTAATACGGTTGTAACAGAAAATATAGTAGATCAAAAACCTACTCAAATTGTAGTAGTTTTAGATTGTTCAGGATCTATGGAATCTATTGCAATACCTACCGTTGAAGGACTTAATTCTTTTATTAAAGAGCAAAGAAATGCTAAAGGTGACGCTAATATGACACTTGTACAATTCGATCATGAGTATCGAATTGATTACAAAGGAAAACCTATCAAAGAAGTTAAAGACTTAATCAATGGTGAAACATTCTGTCCTAGGGGTTCCACCGCACTTTTTGATGCAGTCGGAAAAACGATCAATGATTTGAATACCACCGACGATGTTATTTTTGTTATCATTACAGATGGTGCTGAAAATGCAAGTAAAAAATACGATCAAAAGAAAGTATTTGGATTGATCGAAGAAAAGAAAAAAATGGGTTGGAATTTCTTATTCCTAGGCGCTAATCAAGATGCAATTGAAGCTGGAGCATATATGGGTATATCTGCATCTAATTCAGTAAATTACAATGCTAATGCAGATTCAGTAAATACGCTTTACAATAATGTATCTGCTAAAGTAAGTACTTTCCGTTCGGCCAAGTTTTCTGGTATGAACCATAACCAATATTCTCAAAGTTTAGATTTTAACGATACCGATCGTCTGGATATAAGCAAATAATCGAAAATCATTAATAACTTTTTAAGCCGGGATTTTTGTCTCGGCTTTTTTTATTTTTTTAATACTGTTGTGACGAGTGCAATAATTTCGATGCCAGGTTATACTTTTCTGAAGCGATGCTTCTCCAAAGTCGCGCTTTTCTATTGATATACTTTTCCAATTTTATGCTTATTCAAGTTGATGCTCATAAAAAGTGATGTTTAGGAAAAGTTAAAAAGCAGTTTACTTCTATAAAAAGCTCAATTGTAGCCTTTAAATTCAATTTTTTAAGGCCAATAATTTTTGCCTATTCAAAAGGTTAATTTGACGTCTATAAATAGCTATTAATTTTTCTTCTTTAAAATCAGAAAGGGTTCTGATTACGTTGTAGTTAGCGTTTCCTGTGATATTGGCGAGATCTTCTTGTTAGATGGCTATAAAGAAATTTTCATTTTTTTTGCCAAAAACTATTTCCGATTACCCGGGTTGTTTAACGGTAATTTGTAAAAATCCAACTTAATATTTTCTGGCAGGGCTTTTTTAAAACCCAGTTTATGCATATCTACATTTTCATAACTTTAAATATAGGATAAACTGAAAAATACTAAAGCCACCTTTTATTAGGTCATTGCGGAATTGACTGGCTATTTTGCCTTGTTTTTTTGTTTCGGTAGGCAGGTTATATATAATGATTTTCCAAATAAGGCGGTAGGCATTTATTCTTTCTGTTTTGATTGTTTTTTTGCTTCAGGTATTTTAAATGCAGTTGATATTATTTAGGTATAGCTGGGCAGTATTGCCAAAATAAAGTGTTCTTTTTATCATTTTTTAAAATAAAAACTTCACCAAAAATGTATACCGTATTTTTAATTAAAATAAGCCGACCTTCTTTAACGAAAAATAGTGCAGTTATTCTAGGAAAGGCAGCATTGCATTTCAATATTTTCAATCGTATAAGAGTAAGTAAGCCAAAAACAACATTTATTTAAAACCTAAATTTATTTTTACGTTTATAATTACTTTAAATTCTAAAAATTCATAAAAAAAAATCTATTAAAAAAACATTTAATAAAAGTGTAATGAATTGATCAAGAAATACGAAAAAACTAATTTCGTTTTATCCATTTTTTTTATCGTAATCCGCATTACGGTAATTTATATTACGATAATATTCTATGGATGCCACAAAAGTCAAGTTTTCAAAAGCAAGAATATATCTTGCAAAAGCTTTTAAATTTATTTCAATCGGAGAGGGCATATCCAAAGATATACTACAGATATTTTTTTTGGAAGATTTATTGGGGTATTTTTTTCACCTAGCTAACTTTTCATTAAATATCAAGTAATGAATAACCTATATATTCTATTTTATATCCTGGTTTTAACGATACTAATTTTTCAGCTTTACGTTTTAGTTGTTCCAAATTAATTTTGGTTGCATTTCTTTTCACTTCACAAATTTTCATCTTTTTCAATAAATCATTCACAGCTACGAAATCTATTTCGTTTTTATTCCCTTTTTCCCAATAGCGACCTATTTGATTATATTTGAATTGATTTTTTTCAATATTTATAAAATATTTCTCTAACATGATACCTGAATAAATCAAATATTCCTGTTCTACTATGTTACGAACATATTCATAATTTCCAATCTCAATAGCGGCTCGTTGTTTATAGAAATATCGAAACCAAAAATTCAAAAAATTATCCTTTATAACATATTTTACCAAACGGCCTCCTTCTTTTGAAAACATGGGACGAACTTTCTCGATGATATTATACACATTCTCTAAGCGATCCAAATACCCTCCAACTTCGCGCTCTAAAATAGATTCTATTTCTGTGCGTGCTGTTTTTGAACTTGCTATTAGTGATAAAATTGAAAAATAGGTACCGTAATCTCTTCCAAACTCTTCAATCAAAACATTTTTTCCCTCCTCAATAAAATATGAATTTGCGGAAATCATTACATCAAGCATTTTTTCTTTCTTGAAAGCGTTTTCTTGAATGAATATCTCAACATACTTGGCTACACCTCCGGTATAAATATAAAAACTCAACAAATCTTCTTTTTTGTAGGAAGGATTATGCTCGCTCATTATTTCTTTAAGCGTATTTACCGTAAATTCCTTTAATTGAATGGCATTAGTAGCTCTTCCAAACAAGGGCTCTTTTGAATTTTCAAAAATTTTATGCATCATACTATAAATAGAGCCGCATACAATCAAATTAAGTTTACTATCCCCCTTATTTATATCCCATATACCCTGTATATCGCTGTAAACAGAAGAGTTTATATTCTGAAACTCCTGAAATTCATCAATCACTAAAGTGAAATTTTGAGTTTTTGATCTATTCATTAAATAATCGAACAATTGCTGAAATTGTACGAATGTACCATATACTTTTTCCCCTAATTTGCGTTC
Source organism: Bacteroidota bacterium (assembly GCA_947462515.1). Taxonomy (GTDB): domain Bacteria; phylum Bacteroidota; class Bacteroidia; order JACCXN01; family JACCXN01; genus CANHPJ01. Next base: position 3,548 of record CANHPJ010000246.1, read on the forward strand.
TATTTCTTCAACAAAATCAATGCATAACAATTGCTCACTTTTTCTCGAAACAAAAAAATATAGAAATGGTGTTTCGGAAAAAGCATGTAAAAGCAAACTTGTTTTCCCAATCCTTCGTCTTCCAACTATATA
>CANHPJ010000247.1 GCA_947462515.1 Bacteroidota bacterium
AGCGAGTTAGATTATGTAGAACAAACCTCGTGGGTATTGTTTTTAAAGTATTTAGATGATTTAGAAAAAGACAAGGCAACGGCTGCTGAATTAACTGGCAAAGAATACAAACCACTAATTGATACCGAATACCAATGGACTGTTTGGGCAGCTCCAAAGAGTGATGATGGAAAGATAGACCACCACAAAGCATTAACTGGCGATGACCTTGCAGATTTTGTAAACATTAAACTATTCCCCTACCTCAAAAAATTTAAGGCAGATGCCATAAGTGCTGATACCATAGAATATAAAATTGGAGAGATTTTTAGCGAACTCAAAAACCGCATACAAAGCGGATATAACTTGCGTGAGGTAATTAACCGTATTGATGAACTTCGTTTCCGCACGCACGCCGAAAAGCACGAAATGAGCCATTTGTATGAGTCTAAAATACAAAATATGGGTAATGCTGGGCGTAATGGTGGCGAGTATTACACACCACGCCCATTGATTACTACCATTGTAAAAGTAGTTGCTCCCGAAATTGGTAATAAGATATATGATGGTGCTGTGGGCAGCGCTGGTTTCTTGTGTGAGGCTTTTTCATACCTCCAAAACAGTAAAAAACTAACTACCACGGATGTAGAAACCCTACAGAAAAGAACCTTTTACGGTAAAGAAAAAAAATCGTTGGCTTATATTATTGGCACAATGAATATGATTTTTCACGGTATTGAAGCTCCCAACATTATACATACCAATACCCTGGCCGAAAATTTAGTGGATATACAAGAGAAAGACCGCTACGATATAATATTGGCTAATCCTCCCTTTGGTGGCAAAGAACGAGCTGAAGTACAACAAAACTTCCCTATTAAAACTGGCGAAACAGCTTCTTTGTTTTTACAACACTTTATTAAAATACTAAAAGCGGGTGGCAAGGCGGCTGTGGTAATTAAAAATACATTTTTAAGCAATACCGATAATGCCTCTGTAGCTTTGCGTAAACAATTATTAGAAAGCTGCAACCTACATACCGTATTAGATTTGCCTGGCGGAACCTTTACGGGTGCTGGTGTAAAAACAGTAGTATTATTTTTTGAAAAAGGTGCACCAACCCAACAGGTTTGGTTTTACCAACTAAATTTAGATAGAAACTTAGGTAAGACCAATGCCCTTAGCGAAAAAGATTTAGCCGACTTTATTGAATTACAAAAAACAAAAAAGGATAGCGAAAACTCCTGGAGCATTAACCTGGCTGCTATAGACTCTGCCACCTATGATTTAAGTGCCAAAAACCCTAACAAAAAAGAAGAAGCCGCTTTACGCCAGCCGCATCAAATTTTGGAAGAAATGAAAGCCTTGGATGAGCAAAGTGCTGCTGTTTTAAAATCCATTTTGGAATTGATATGAAAAATGAAATAATATTATACCGTTCAAACGAGCTTGCCGAGCATATTGAGGTTCGAATTGAAGAAGAAACTGTTTGGCTTACGCAACAGCAAATTGCCTCCTTATTCAATCAAACTAAGCAAAACATCAGCTTACATATTAATAACTGTTTTAAAGAAAATGAGTTAGACTTAGATTCAGTTGTCAAGGAATCCTTGACAACTGCTAAAGACGGAAAAGCATATAAAACGAAATACTATAACCTCGATGTTATTATATCTGTTGGCTACCGAGTAAAATCAAAACAAGGCACGCAGTTTCGTATCTGGGCTAATAAAATTTTAAAAGATTATCTATTAAAAGGTTACGCAATAAATAACCGAATGAACAGATTGGAAGACAATGTAGAAAATTTAAAGAATAAAATAAACCAAATTGATTTGCAGATAAGCTCACACCTTATACCCACACAAGGCGTATTTTTTGATGGACAAGTATTTGATGCTTATGCACTCAGTTCTAAAATAATACGAACAGCCAAACAAAGCATTATACTCATAGATAATTACATAGACGAAAGCACCCTAATACATTTGGCTAAAAAGAAAAAGGATGTACCAGTTTTTTTACTGGCAAAAAACATAACTAAAGCCATAGAACTCGATGTAAAAAAAGCCAACGAACAATATGGCAATTTTACCATAAAAACCTTTACCCAAAGCCACGACCGATTTTTAATTATAGACCACCAAGAAGTATATCATTTGGGAGCATCATTAAAAGATTTAGGTAAAAAATGGTTTGCTTTTTCTAAAATGGATAAACACTCGGTACAAAATATTTTAAACTCAATTTTGGAATTGATATGAAAAAAGCCGTTGCAATGAGCCTAACGAAGGGTTGGGAATTAAAAAAATTGGGAGAAGTTTGCGAATTTGAAAATGGTGATAGAGGAATCAATTATCCGTCCAAAGCTCATAGAACTGAAACAGGTCTTCCATTTATAAATGCTGGGCATTTGAAAGCTGATGGACTTGATTTAGATAAAATGGATTATATATCAAGAGAAAGATTTAATTTATTAGGAAGTGGAAAAATTAAAAAAGGTGATATTTTATTTTGTCTGAGAGGCTCACTTGGGAAATTTTCAAAAGTTCAAGAATTTGCAGAAGGTGCAATTGCCTCCTCCTTAGTCATTGTTCGTCCGAAATCAAAAATAACCACAGATTTCTTGTTGCTTTATTTTGAAAGTAGTATGTGTAAAGATATGATTGAAGATTTTGGAAACGGAGCAGCACAACCTAATCTTTCAGCAGGTAGTTTAAAAAGTTTTCAAATCCCCCTCCCACCCCTACCCGAGCAACAGCGAATAGTAGCCATATTAGATGAAGCCTTTGCTGCCTTAGCCAAGGCAAAAGCCAATGCCGAACAAAACCTTAAAAATGCCAAAGAACTTTTTGAAAGTTATTTGCAAGGGGTGTTTGAGAATAAAGGGAAGGGTTGGGAAGAGAGGAAGCTGGGGGATGTTTGTGAAGTGATGAATGGAGGAACACCAGATACAACTGTATCTAAATTTTGGGATGGAGAGCATTTATGGATTACTCCAAAGGATATGGGTAAAATGAAAGGCATATACGTTGATAATACTTTGAGAAAAATATCTGACGATGGTTTAAAAAACTCTTCTGCTAAAATCCTCCCTCCAAATTCTATCATTCTATCTTCCAGAGCGCCTATAGGTCATTTGGCAATCAACACAAAACCAATTTCAACAAATCAAGGATGTAAAGGACTTGTGCCAAAAAAAGGTGTGGATACTTTATTTGTTTACTATTTTCTGTATAAATCTGTTGACTTATTAAACAGTTTAGGAACTGGCTCTACATTTAAAGAATTATCTGGTTCAAAATTAACCACTGTAATAATTCCAATACCATCAATAAAAGCCCAACAAATCATTGTTGAAAAACTTGATACACTTTCAGCCGAAACCCAAAAATTAGAAGACATTTATCAAAACAAAATAAAAGATTTAGAAGAGTTAAAAAAGAGTGTATTACAAAAAGCGTTTAGTGGAGAGTTAAACACGTCAAAAGCATTAGTATGATAATACAACAAGACATTATTAATTTGGTTAGTGCAGCCAATAAAGCAGGTTATCTTATTAATGTAAATGACCTGCAATTATTAACTTGGAATGCAGGCATTGCGACTCACAATCCTATTCAATTACCCGTCGGATTTTCTGCAGTCTATATTTTTAAATATACAAATGAATACTTAAAGGTAGGACAAGCAGGTCTTA
>CANHPJ010000248.1 GCA_947462515.1 Bacteroidota bacterium
TGGGTGGCTATCCCTGTAGTAGTATTAATGTATGTATATTATTTTACCTTAGGTAGAGATAAGTATTTAGTTCTTAGTGAAGCCTAATTAACAAGGGTAATAACAGTTGTATTAAAATATAAAAACTATTTTAATACAACTCTTCCTAAAGCCGCCGAGAATTCTTTTTTAACATTGTCTAAGAGTTTGTGTTGCTCCAAAATGTCAATAAGTTCTTCTTCCAAAGGGTTTTTCTTTAATTTGACTTGAAGTTGAAGAGCCAATTGAGCAATTTTTTGAAGTTTTAAAGAATAAATGGCTCCTATTACCATCCTGTTGATTTTTTTCTCTTCCGAATCAACGAAAATACTATGTCTTTCCCATCCTTCGCTGAGTTGGTATTTGGAGCTAAGCAAATCAACAGCAGTGCTGTTTAGGCCTTTTTCTGGGTGATTTGAAAAATAACTTGGCTCTGGGAAATTCCCATTTTCAAGACATGCCGTGTATTCTTCAAAAATTTGCTGAAATATTTTATTGTCAAAATGTATCGTGTCAGCTATCGCAAGCTCGTGTATTATAAATTCGGCTATGGAGGTTTGTATTTCAATTTTTTTACCCTCCTCGTCTTCGCTTTCAACAAATTTGGTAAGGTTGCCGTAGTTTATTAATATTCGAATCAGATCTTTTTCCTGTGGTTCACAAATGTTCAGCTCAGCAGGGTTTTCTCTGTTTTCGTTTTCCAAATAGGGAGTGAGTTCTGAGATAGCCGGAAGCTCTTCATTCTCGCCTTTTCTTTCATTTGCCTTTTTCTCCAGCTTTTGTCGCCAGAGTTTGTTAAGCTCGGTGATTAGCGACTGCTCTTGAATGTCGAGTAAATTGCTGCATTCTTTAACATAGACAGATCTGATGATTGCATCAGGAATAAGTGCAATAGAATGTATTATATCTTTTATAAGCTCTGCCTTTTTTATTGGATCGTTGGCGGTGTCAGCCAATAATATTTTGGTCTTAAAAACTATAAAGTCGTTGGAGTTGGATTTTATAAAGTCTTTAACTTCAGTTGCAGAATGCTTCCTGGAATAGGAATCTGGATCCTCTCCATCGGGGAAAAGCAAAACCTTTACATTACAACCTTCTTCAAGTATGAGGTCAATTCCTCTGAAACTGGCTTTTATTCCGGCCGAATCGCCGTCATAAAGTATTGTTATGTTATGCGTATATCTTTTTATTAATCTAATCTGTTCAACAGTGAGTGATGTACCCGAAGAGGCAACTACATTTTCAATGCCGGTTTGATGCATCGAGATTACATCGGTATAACCTTCTACCAGGTAGCAGTTGTCTTCGCTGATAATCGTTTTTTTAGCATAAAAAATGCCATAAAGCACATCGCTTTTATGATAAATGAGTGTCTCGGGGGAGTTGATATACTTGGCAACTTTTTTGTCGTTTTTTAGGGTTCTTCCGCCAAAGGCAATTACCCTGCCCGATAAGCTTTGAATGGGGAACATAACGCGCCCAAAAAAACGGTCAAATGCCTTCCCGTTTTCTGATTGTATCGTCATACCTGACTTTACCAGGTATTCTTGTTGATATCCTTTTGATATGGCTGTATTTGTGAAGTGAAAACGCTCATCAATACAATATCCCAGCTGGAATTTTTTTATTGTTTCTTCGGTAAATCCTCTTTCTTTAAAATAGCTTAATCCAATAGATTTTCCTTCATCTGTGTTAAAAAGATCTTCGGTAAATGTCTTTTGGGCATATCCGGTAATCAGCAAAATGCTTTCTCTTTCGTTATTGGCAATTAATTGCTCAACAGATGGCGCATCATCATCAATTTCAATATTGTATTTTTTTGCCAGATATCTGAGTGCTTCAGGATAGGTGGAATGTTCGTGCTCCATGATGAATGAAACCGAATTTCCGCCTTTGCCCGTGCTAAAGCACTTGTAAATGCCTTTTGCCGGCGAAACATAAAACGATGGCGTTTTTTCGTTTGTAAAAGGAGATAGGCCTGCATAATTTGACCCTCTTTTTTTGAGGTTTACAAAATCACCAACAACCTCCTCGATTTGGGCAGTTTCAAAAATTTTATCTATGGTCTCTTTAGAAATCATCTCTTTGTTGCCATTATATAGCAAAAGCTAATTTAGTGAAATAGATCGAGAATCTTATTTATTCATATGCCTTGCTTCAATAGCAAGTAAATCGGGGTTTAAAGTTCCGGAATAAATATGCTTTTCTGCTGTATATAAAACTTGATTTTTCGATTCTTGTTAAATCTCAAAAATTAAATCTTACTTATAAACTTTTTCTTCTGCAATTTTTCCGGTTTCATCGTAATAAATCCATTTTCCTGCTTCTTGTTCCATCTTATACTGTCCCGTATATCGTTTTATACCGTTGGGATACCAGGTGGTAGTAGCTCCATCTTTCTGGCCCTTGTGAAAATGTGTTTCGCTCCATATCATCCCGTCTTCATAAAATGATACCCACTTGCCCTCCCTGAATCCGTTTTGCATGTTACCCTCAAATTTAACCTGTCCATTTGGATATTTTGTCTGATGAAATTGCATGATGGAATCAGGTAAAGTGGGCTCTTCTTTTTTCAGGCTTTTTGTTTGCTGAGGTTCTTCTTTGGATCCTTCCTTCGATTCATTTTTACATGAAAATAATATCGCTATAAACGTTAAGGCAAGCAATGGTTTGATTATAATTTCTCTTCGCATGATTTTAAATAATGAAGTCAAATGCAAAAATAACAAGGATTCTTATTCTGCAATTTAATTTAGTAAAAAGTATTCTAGGTTTTGGATCTGGTATGAAGGAAAAGTGCTCTTTAAATTCAAAAAACAGCTGCGTGAATAATTCCGGTGCCTATTATTTATCTCTTTCGGTGGTGAATCTTACAAGGCCTTCCAACGATGTTTTTGCATCTCCGTCTGGAAAAGTGTTTAATATGTCAAGTGCTTGTTGTTTGTATTTTTCCATTGCCTTTTGAGCATATGGAATTCCGCCGTTATTAATAACAAAATCAATTACTTCGGCCACCTTTTTAGGGTTTTCATTTTCGTTTTTGATGATGTTTATTATCCTACGCTTATCTGATCTGGAAGCATTATTAAGACAAAATATCAACGGCAGTGTCATTTTCTTTTCCTTGATGTCTATGCCGGTTGGCTTCCCAATGTTTTCTCCCGAACCATAGTCAAACAAATCATCCTTGATTTGAAATGCAATACCGACTTTTTCTCCAAAGTCGTGCATTTTTTTTATGTCTTCTTTGCTTGCTCCACTCGATGCTGCTCCACTGGCACAGCAAGAAGCTATAAGAGAAGCTGTTTTTTGACGTATTATTTCGAAATAAATAGATTCTTCGATATCCAGTTTACGGGCTTTTTCAATTTGCAAGAGTTCCCCTTCACTCATCTCCCTTACTGCGTTTGATACAATTTGCAATAACTCAAAATCTTTGTTGTCAATAGATAGTAAAAGTCCTTTTGAAAGTAGAAAATCTCCTACCAATACTGCTATCTTGTTTTTCCATAAGGCATTTATGGAGAAGAAACCACGGCGCATATTAGCATCATCTACCACATCATCATGAACCAATGTAGCTGTATGCAGCAATTCTATTAATGAGGCTGCCCTGAAGGTGGAGTCGTTGATTCCATTACATAGTTTAGCCGACAAAA
>CANHPJ010000249.1 GCA_947462515.1 Bacteroidota bacterium
AAACCTAATAGTTATAATTTCAGTTTTTTGAGGAAATTATTGTTTAGATAAAAAAGAATATTAAAACAATATCAAAAAAAATGAAAACTTTAAATGCAATTAGCCTGTTCGTGCTCTTAATAATAAGTACATCTTGCTATACCACTTATTCAACATATAAGGGCAACGTTCACGAAAACACCATAGGAAAAACAAAAAACGAAATTTTGCGATCATACGGTATTCCGGAAAAAACGGAAGACGATGGTGCGGGAGGCTCTGTAATGGTTTTTGAAAAGATTACACAAACCACGATTACCAATTCGAGCACGCAAACATTGGATAGAAGCAGATCGAATGGTTCAGTTGTTTATGGAAACAAAGGCATTATTCAAGCTAACCAAAATCAGGGAGGACAAGTTTCGAATACAGATGTTATAACTCAAACCACAACCAATAAGGATTATTGTTATATTTTTCTTGATCCTGAAAATGTGGTTTATGATTTTAAATCCAATTATGGTGCCCAATACGATTATGACAAGTGTTTTAATAAATCATTAACATGGGTAAGTGTTGGAGTGAGCTGTTTGTTTGTTTACCCTGCTATAGTGACGGTTCCTTGGGCGATTATTTCCTACCAAAAAGCAAAGAATAAAGATAAAATTTGTAAATAAGATTTCAAAAGCACTATTAGTGCTTTTTTAAACTGCAAAAAATTATTTAGGGATTATATTTGCAACAATTTTAAGATACGATTAATAGCCTAGTTACAGCATAGTTTTGGTCATAATAAAGTTATAATCTAAATTATTCTGAGAATTTAAAATTCTTTAAAAAAAACTGAATAAAAATTATGTTTTGGAATCTATTGATTGGAATTTTAATAGTATCAGTAATCCTAATTATACGCTTTTTAAAAAAGAACTATATAAAAAAAGACGATGGAACTTTAATAAAAGCTCCTTTAGAATATAATCAACTCAGCTATCAGGAAAAAATTTCAACTCTCCTAGAATTATTAGATAAAGCCGAAAAATTATCCTATCAATTTTCCGGAAGCTATTCAAATCATTTTTTTTCTGCACAGGAGTTTAGCAGGGCATTATCGGAAAGTATCACCAAGTTAAAAGAGGGAGACAAAAATCAAATTGATTCATTGTATAATTGGTTTTCACCTACTTGTGACTGGGATGATATTATAGGAAAAGAAGGTGAAGAATTAGCAAATAATATCTTTGAGCTTTTGTCTCAACTAAGGGAATTTAAAAATCAAATCGAAACTAATCACATCGAATTTATAAATGAAGTATTAGAAGTGTTTAATGATGTCTTAAGCTCATATAACTTTACTTTGTTTAGAAAGGAAGTTCAGGCATTTGGATGTGAAATTATATGGATAAAAAACAAGAGCTATATAAATATATTCCTTAACACCCACCCACATGATGCACCTAAACATTTTGGTATTTTACTAGGTGAATTTAAAGGCGATACATATAAATATGATGAGGATGAGTGCATAGGTTTGTGGCAGATTAAGTTAAAAAAAGATAACTCAGAGGCTCGCAATAAAAACCATAAGACTTTAAAAAAAGGTTTTAAAACAGAATTATTCAAGGAAAAAGAAGATTTATTAAAATATGCGCAGGAATTCCTCAATGGAAATCTCGATGACTTTAATATGATAAAAGACAGGTGATTGTTATTTATTGCTAACCTATTTTAAATGATTTCTTTCTTGGGTCAAATGATAAAAAACATGAAACTGGATATCAATCTCTTTTAAAAACGTACATAGTCAAATTAAAAGAGATACGAATCTTATAGTTGAACTTAATATTTTAATCTATCAGCCGTGTTTTTTTAATCTCTCAAAAATAATTCCCACTTTATTTATCCCCCTAATCATAAACTAGTTTGGATTCTCTAGTTTAGATAAAAAAACCAAAAAAAATTAACATTATTAAAACTATTTAATAATTTTGTTCAATTAATTATTAAAATAAAACTCGCATCCTATTCTATCCACAAACCTGTATTCATAAAATATGGACAGCAAAACAAAAAATGATTTAAATGACTTGATTCAAAAAAACACAAGTCAACTAAATCATATAATTATTAACTGGGAATGGTATAATCAAAGAGTAGCCCCATTATCAAGTGTTTATGCCACAATGGAATTATACAGGCGGGGTGAAAGTATTTCACAAATGCAGGTGGATGCTTTGAATTCTTTTGCACATACTGCCGGGCACAAAGACTGGGATTCATACCTGAATAATTTTTACAAAGAAAATAACATTGATTCTTTTCAAGATTATAAAAAACTATTGAACAATGACGATGATTCAGTAAAAAAGAATTCATCAATAAATACAGATAAGATCGTTTTGGCAAGCAAGGCATTAAAAAAAATTGTTTATACCATCACAATTTTGATTCCAACTTGTTTGGTTTCGTATTTCATGTTTGATCAAAAAGATTTCCCAATAGTTGTGGGTATAATTCTTTTAATTTCCCATATTTTTATTTTATTTCAACTTTTAAATGCTGGCAATGCATTAAAGCAATCGGTTGAATAATACTACATATTTAACATTCAAAAAAAAATGGCGGGAAGTTTTCTTCTCACCATTTTTTGTTTTTAGCATTTTAAATTCTAAGCCTACACTACCCCATTGCAGTATAAAAAGCAATAAATTGATTAATTAAGTTTTCTGGTCTAGCTGATTTGAAATGAAATAAGCCTATCTAGAAAATACAGCCGTTACAACATCTGTTTGCCCACCATCATTAGCTGTGAAACTAAAATTTATATAGTTATCAGACATGGCTGTTCCACTACCCGATATGATTTGTCCCGAAACGGATTGACGGGGAATGGTAAACTTAGTGCCATCTAAAACCATTAAGGTGATGGTATCACCACCCAACTGATAAAAATTACTGCACAAAAGCTCCTTGGCATTGGTATTCGACTTTTTTAAACTAACAGAATAGGTTGATTGACTATAAACCTTGCTATTTTCCTTACATAACCAGTTGCCAATGTAATTATCTCTTGGCTCTGATGGAATATCCTCAGCTTTGTCTTCGGGGGCGCAGGATGCAGCTATGGCAATTAAAACAATTAATATGGGTTTAAAAAAGTCTTTTGTCTTCATGTATTTTATTTTCACATATTTAAGATTTAAAAATCAACGAGTTAATTCTAAATAAACCTTTCTGATTGCTATTTATTTGCGGTATGAATATTGTCTTATTATTTTAAAGAAGGCAAAGAAAATAAACTTTTTTGTTAATTGAAGACATTACATTGAAAGTGTTAAACTTTTTAAAAGTTAAAAACTTTATAAAAGTGGTAGTATATAGCCGGAAAAGCATACAGAATGGACAAAGTATTATCATATTATTTATGCTAATCAAAAATTATATTCAACAAAGTTAACAAACTCTTAAAGTCAATTTGCGTTATAATGAAAGCCAAAAAGCGGTTTTGCTCTTTGGCTTTTTGCTTATAGTCGGGTAATTTCGATATTCTTGATTTTAACTATATTTACCCTGTTTTTTGGAACTGAAATTGTTTTATCTCCACTATAAAGTTTATCACATTGAATTTGAAAACACCACTTGTTTTGTTTTTGGTTTTTACAGGACTTAATATAGGTCTTTTAAATGCTCAGGAAAAT
>CANHPJ010000250.1 GCA_947462515.1 Bacteroidota bacterium
CGGGTTAGTTTAAGACCTCAGGATATGGTTGTTGGTAAAAACAACATCACCGACAAGATAAGAGGAACCGGGAAAACAGCAGACGGAAAAACTATCGATGTGGACTGGTATCAGGTTAAGATACCTATTCGGAATCCCGAAAAAACTGTTGGAAACATTCAAGACTTTAACTCCATTCGTTTTATAAGGATGTTTTTGAAAGGTTTTGAACAACCAATAGTTACCCGATTTGGACGCTTGGAATTTGTGAGAGGTGATTGGCGTAAATATGAATTTGATATTGATGCACCCGGCGAATATATTGCTACAGATGAATCGAAAACCTATTTTGATATTGGTGCCGTAAATATCGAAGAAAATGGCTCCAAAACTCCTATTAACTATGTTCTGCCACCTAATTTAAACAGACAAGTTGACGTGGGAACCTCAAACCTGCGTAAACTTAACGAGCAGTCTATGGTGCTTAAAGTGTGCGACCTAGCCGATGGCCAAGCCAGAGCAGCCTACAAAAACACCAATTTAGACGTGCGTTCGTATAAAAAACTGCAGATGTTTGTGCATGCGGAAGCCATGGGTAATATGGAAATAGTAAAAGACGATGATTTGAGTTTGTTTATAAGAATGGGACGCGACTTTTCTGAAGATTATTATGAATATGAAATCCCTTTAAAGATAAGTCCTGCCGGCAGATATGACGCTGAATCTGAAGATCAGAGACGTATTGTTTGGCCCGATTTGAATAATATTGAACTTGCCTTTGACGATTTTACCCAAATAAAATTAGAACGTAACAGATCCAATACCGCACACAATCAGACTTTTTCAAAACCACTTGGAAAAGGTAAGGCTACCATTATGGGAAACCCTAATTTTACATCAGTTGCAACGGTGATGGTTGGTATTAGAAATAATAAAAAACAGGGAACCGCTGATGGTGACGATGGTCTGTCAAAATGTGCCGAGGTATGGGTGAATGAGTTGAGGCTTACCGACTTCGACAAAAATTCCGGCTGGGCAGCAAATAGCCGAGTTACGGCAAAACTGGCAGACTTTGGATCAGTGACCGTTTCAGGAAGTATGAGCACTCCCGGTTTTGGAGGCGTTGAAAAGAAAATAAGCGATAGACAAAGAACTACCAATAGACAGTATGATATTTCGTCGAATTTTGAACTAGGTAAAATATTACCTCCAACGCTGAATCTAAAAGTGCCTGTTTTTATGGGCTATTCCGAATCATTTATCGACCCTCAATACGACCCTAATGATCCTGATATTTTGTTTGCTGAAAAACTCAGTAAATACGAAGGTGATCCAACGGCTCAAAAAATAATTAAAGAAATATCTCAGGACTATACACGAAGAAGGAGTCTTAACTTTACCAATGTAAAAAAAGAAAAAGGAAAAGGTGCTAAATCATATTTTTTTGGAATCGAGAACTTTGCCCTTACCTATTCCTATAACGAATTATTAAAACGTGATATTAACACCAAGAACAATACCACCAGAACCTATAAAGGATTAGTAACCTACAACTATTCCCTCAACGCGAAAAATTACACCCCTTTTTCCGATATTAAACTGCTTTCTAAAAGTAAATATGCCAAACCCATTCAGGAAATAAATTTTTATCTCTTGCCCAACAAATTTTCTTTCTCAAGCAGCTTAGATCGCTTCTTTAATGTCAATGAAATACGCAATACAAGCGCCAATGATATTGCCATTAATGCTACCTATAGCAAAAACATCACCATGAACCGCATGTATGAATTTAGACATGACTTCACTAAAAACCTTAAATTTGACTATACCGCCAATAATAATTCAAGGGTATTTGAACCGGATGGCCCTTTAAACACTCAGGAAAAAAGAGACTCGGTATGGAATAACATATCTAAATTTGGAATCAATACAAACTATAATCAAAACGCAAACCTCAATTATACTGTTCCCTTTAGCAGTTTCCCATTAACAGACTGGATTACCGCAAGTGCTAAATATGGAACTACCTACGATTGGACAAGAGCTCCATTTGCTGCCGATTCACTGGGTGGTGTTATAAAAAACTCGAACTCTAAACAGCTTAACACACAACTTAACCTTACCACACTTTACAATAAAGTGCCTTACTTTAAAAAGATTGGCCAGCCTGCAAAGAAAAATAGCAAAGGCAAAACTGAAGCTCCAAAGCCTAAAAAGATAAAGGTTACCTATAAAAAATCAAAAGTGAAGCTGAGAGCCGGTGTGAGAAAAAAAATAAAACATAAGCTGGGAGCTCCCGATGTTACAGTTAAAATTAAAGATAAAGAAGGAAAAGATGTAGAAGGTAAAATAGAAGTTGTCAATGACAGGAAACTATTTTTTATACCTACTAGAGATGCTGATAGTGCAAGCATAGTGGTGGAAGGAGAAAAAGAAAAGAAAGAAATAGACTTGGGAACGGTGCCAAATGGAATTATCGGAATGGTGCTTGCTGTTAAAAATGTTTCGGGTTCATATACTAAAAATGAAGGTACTATTTTGCCGGGTTATAATGACTCTACCTTTCTTTTTGGTCTCAACAGCGATTTTCAAAACCCCGGACTCGGATTTGTTTTTGGACAGCAGTACCCTAATTTTGCCGAAAAAGCAGGTAAAGACAGCATGCTTGTAAAACAGTCCCTACTCAATACAGCATATGCTCATACCATGAGCGAAAATTTTAACCTAAGAGCCAACGTGGAACCTTTTAAAGATTTGAAAATAGAGCTAAATGGTTCTAAAAATGTGTCCCAGAGTAATTCTATGTTTTACAGATGGAAACCTGACAGCTTAAACCCGGAAATCGGAAACTACCAAATCAACAGCCCCGTTGAAACAGGTAACTTTAGCATTTCATACTTTACCTTTAGAACAGCCTTTACCAAAGACAACGATGACAACTCATCAGATGTATACAAACAGTTTCTAGAAAACAGAGCCGAAATTTCTAAAAGATTACACGATAAAAAAGGTGATTCAGGGAGAACAGATTCTGCCGGATTCTACAGCGGTTTTGGAGCCAACTCGCAGAATGTCTTAATACCTGCGTTTTTATCTGCCTACTCAAAAACAAGTACTTCGCTTATATCATTGAGCGATATGCCCGCCATACCATTGCCAAACTGGCGCATAACCTATTCCGGATTGTCACGCTTTGAATTTATTAAAAATACTTTTAAAAGCTTTACAATAAGTCATGGCTATAGGTCAACCTATAACATCGCAAATTATACTTCAAACTTGAAATTTGTAAATGACGGTAAGGGAAACACAAATGTGCGAGACTTAAACAACAACTATATAGCTGCCAAACAAATAACCCAGGTTTCTATTTCAGAACAGTTTAGCCCATTAATAAATATTGATGCCACCTGGAATAACAGCTTAATTACAAAAATAGAATTTAAAAAAGACCGAACACTGGCCCTTAACTTTGCCGACAGTAAGTTACAGGAAATACAAGGGAAAGAAATTGTTATTGGCAGTGGCTACCGCTTTCAGCAAGTGCCTTTTCCAATTAAAATTGGACCAGCTAAGGCAACCATAAAAAGCGATTTAAATTTACGCTGCGATGTGTCGATAAGAAACAATAGAACGGTTATGCGCTCCATTGATGGATCAAACCAGGCTACGGCAGGACAAAATGTAATTTCGA
>CANHPJ010000251.1 GCA_947462515.1 Bacteroidota bacterium
GATGAATATTGTGATTTCTTTTTTGTAAATCCTTAAAGCCCTTGGGTAAGGGGTTCTAATGAAAATTTAAATGGATTAATACGGCAATGTAAAACAAATAAAAGTTATTTTATGACTGTACAGATCAGCAAATAAAAGAGATCTTAAATAAAATAAATACCGGACCCAGAAAAAGATATGGATATGAAACTCCTATATTTGTGATGGAAAAATTATTGTTTAACACAGAAGTTGCATTTGTAACTTTAATTCAGCTTTTTTTCTAAAAAATAAAATTATAAGTAACTGTTATTTAGTTTTTTGATTATATTTTATTTAAGTATAAGTTTAAATGTATTATCGAATAAAAATTCAATATAAAACCCATAATAAATAAATGAAACCATCAATACCTAAAGGAACACGAGATTTTTCGCCCATTGAAATGGTACGTAGAAATTATATTTTTGATACAATAAAGTCTGTTTATCAACGATTTGGATTCATGCCCATAGAAACTCCTTCGATGGAGAATCTGGATACACTAACAGGAAAATATGGTGATGAAGGCGATCAGTTAATCTTTAAGGTTTTAAATTCCGGGGAATATTTTGAAAAAGCAAGGGAGAAAACCCAACTTGACAATATAAATTCGAAAAATCTTACTCCCTTCATATCTGAAAAAGCTTTGCGATATGATTTAACAGTTCCTTTTGCCAGATATGTGGTACAGCATCAAAATGAGATTACCTTTCCATTTAAAAGATATCAGATTCAACCGGTATGGAGAGCGGATAAGCCTCAAAAAGGAAGGTACCGTGAATTTTACCAATGTGATGCAGATGTAATAGGGAGTAATTCTTTGTTAAATGAAGTTGAGTTGATTCAAATAATATCTCAGGTATTTTTAAATTTAAATGTTAAGGTTAAAATTAAATTAAATAACCGTAAGGTATTATCAGGAATTGCTCAGGTAATTGGTGAAATGGATAAAATAATTGATATCACTGTTGCAATTGATAAGTTGGATAAAATAGGTATAGAAAAAGTAAATGAGGAATTAAAAACAAAAGGTCTATCTCAATCAGCAATTGAAAGTTTACAACCCCTTATTGAACTTAAAGGAAATAATCAGGATAAAATGAATGTTTTATCCGATTTGCTCCGCACCTCTGAAATTGGATTAAAAGGATTGACAGAAATGGAATATATTTTATCCTATGCTTCATCATTAAAAATTGAAAATATTGATTTTGATGTCACCCTGGCCAGAGGTTTAAATTACTATACAGGAGCTATTATTGAGGTGAAAACAGACGAAGGTGACTTTAGTGGAAGTATTTGTGGTGGTGGAAGATATGACGATTTAACCGGTATTTTTGGTTTACCAAATGTTTCTGGAGTGGGTATTTCATTTGGTGCTGATAGAATCTATGATGTACTGAATGATTTAAATCGTTTCCCGGACTCGGCAGTAAATTCCACGCAGGTGTTATTTGTTAATTTTGGATTGGAAGAAGAAAAGTATTGTATGCAATTACTTTCCAAATTAAGAGGCGCCGGTATTAATGCCGAAATTTATCCCGATGCTGCAAAGATGAAAAAGCAAATGGCATATGCCGATTCAAAAAATATAAACTTTGTAGTTTTAATCGGAACAGATGAAATGAACTCCGGCTTATTGACTGTTAAAAATATGCATACCGGTGAACAGCAAAAATTAATATTGGATGAATTGATAAATCTTTTTAATGCGCAATAAGATTAAAAAGCCTTTGTCTAATTATAATTTTGGTGATTTGTTCATAATAGGTTAATTTAAATAGAGAGAAAGCATATGATTCCTAAAATCCTTGTCATAGATGATGAAAAAGCCATAAGAAGTACTTTAAAAGAAATTTTAGAGTACGAAAAGTTTTACGTGGATGAGGCTTCAGATGGTATTGAAGGTTTGGAACTGGTAAAAAAAATCTCCTACGATGTTATTTTAAGTGACATTAAAATGGCAAAGATGGATGGAATGGAGCTGCTGGAAAAAATTATGGAACTACGTCCGGATGTTCCCTTGGTTATGATTTCAGGACACGGAAATATTGATACCGCTGTAGAGGCCATCAAAAAAGGTGCTTTTGACTTTATCTCCAAACCATTGGATTTAAATCGCCTAATGATCACCATTCGAAATGCCATGGATAAATCTTCCCTAATAAGCGAAACAAAGATTTTAAAAAAGAAGATTAATAAGGCATATGACATAGTGGGGAACTCTCAAGCTATCAAGAACGTAAAAGAGATGATAGAAAAAGTAGCCCCAACCGATGCCAGAATATTGGTAACTGGTTCAAATGGAACTGGTAAGGAGTTGGTAGCAAGATGGGTTCACGAAAAAAGTAATCGGTCAAAATCTCCCTTGGTTGAGGTTAATTGTGCAGCCATTCCTTCAGATTTAATTGAGAGTGAATTATTTGGACATGAAAAGGGTGCTTTTACATCTGCCATAGCGCAAAGAAAAGGAAAGTTTGAATTAGCAGAAGGTGGCACCTTGTTTTTGGATGAAATAGGAGATATGAGCCTTTCAGCCCAAGCCAAGGTATTAAGAGCCTTGCAAGAAAATAAAATTACCAGGGTAGGAGGCGATAAAGAATTAAAAGTCAATGTGAGGATTATAGCTGCAACAAATAAAAATTTAAAGCAGGAAATTGAAAAGGGAAATTTCAGGGAAGACTTATACCATCGATTAAGTGTTATTCTGATTCACGTCCCTTCATTGAATGATAGAATTGAGGATATTCCTTTGCTGGTGGATCATTTTTTACACAATATTTGTTTGGAATATGGTATGCCATTAAAAACTTTTTCGAAACAGGCCTATGCAGAGCTCCAAAACATGAGTTGGACAGGTAATATTCGCGAGTTGAGAAATGTCGTTGAACGATTAATCATTCTGTGCGATAGAAATATTACCGAGAATGATGTTAAATCATATGCAGGTAAAGGGGCCTAATTTTATAATGACCCAAACATCCAAAATCATATGTTTTGGAATTTATTCGTAACTACTGATTTTATCAATATTACACTCACAAAATAGGCTTTAAACCCAAGTTCTGCAAATGATATAAAAGTTAAACAACTTTCAAAATATTTAAAATATCTAATTTTAAGATGCCTCCGAAATTTTTTGCTTTAAAATCTCCATTGCAGTCTGCATTAAAATAATTGAATTTCATTTTTTCATAGCTTAACGCAGTAAAATTTTTTCCAAAGTTTTAAAACTTTTGTTTTTTCCAATTATACCTATAAAGATGTATTGGACAGCTAAACTGAAAAAGTTTGTTGTTGCTAATGAATTACTTTGTATTGAAATCAAGTTCAAACAATAAATAGTTTACTAAGCTTTAAATTAACTTCACCACAGGATTCTTTTTTTGTTTTTATTCATATAAGCAGAATAGATCTTTCTCTCCTGATCGGTCCATTTTTCATTGTCTTTAAATGGATCGTATTCTTTTTGCGCTTCCTTCTTTTCCCTATAAAACCAAATGATTATCAACAAAAGAAATGGAATTAATATAGTTTTAATCATTCTGTTTATTATTTATTCGATGAAATTCTTTAATGAATAAATAAAAAATGTTGCCATAATTTTCTTCAATATTTTTTACATGTTAACTA
>CANHPJ010000252.1 GCA_947462515.1 Bacteroidota bacterium
ATGCCATTTGGCACGGCTTAATGAATAAAAATAATGGTATAGGTAAAATTATGTTGAATTTTTCCGTGAGTGAAAACATGCTTAAATGTGCCATTGAGGATAATGGTATTGGGCGTAAAAGAGCCAAAGAACTTAGTAAAGAAAAAGAGCATCAATCACTTGGAATGCTCATCAGCTCAAAGAGAATAGAAAAAATGCACACAGAATTTTTACGAAATAAAATTAATATCATAGATAAACTTGACCACTTGGGAAACCCCTGCGGCACTTTGGTGGAATTATTGCTGCCAAGCAATATCTAAGTCAAGAAATTTTGATATAATTTATTTAAAAATGTAAACACTTTTCAAAAATTCTTCTGCTTTTAATACTAAAATCTTAAATCCCATTCGGGGTAATATTTGAAGAAAATATTACCCCGAATGGGATTTTCTGTTAAGGATATTGCACCACTTAAAATTGAAATGACTCACTGTATTGGGCTGAAAACCTTATATCACAGGTCATAGTTTCACTATCCTGAACATCAAAACATCATTGGCAAGGAAATTAATGTATTTCAATAATAAGTTTACTCATAGACTATAGGTTAACTTAATGAAAATTTTCTCGAAATAGAGCGAGTAAATATTAAATAAACATTAACAGAACAAAGATATACCTATGAAAAGAATTTTAGTTCCAATAGACTTTTCGGAAGAAGCCAGTAATTCTATTCATTTTGCTTTAAAAATTGCCTATAAAACAGGGGCAAAGGTTTTTCTATTTCATGCAAATCATATTCCTGTAGTGGCAAGCGACTCGCCATTCTCTGTTTATGAGGCGACAGCGGAATCAGGTGAAAAAGCAGCATTGGAGCAATTGGACAGCTTAAAAGAGAAGTGGGAGAAACACTTAAATCTTGACAAAAAAATAGAAATTGAAATTATTGTTGAACTAGGTTTTGCAGTGGAAGAAATTTTAGAACTAGTAGACAAAAAGAATATTGATTTAATAATTATGGCTACCAGGGGAGCATCCGGAATTGCAAAAGCTTTTTTCGGAACCAATACAGAACGAATAATTAAGTCGTCAAACTGCCCTGTTTTGCTTATCCCGGATAACTATTCCTATAAGGATTTTAATACTATCGTACTTGCATCCGATTACAATAAGATTCATAATCCAAAAACACTTGCTCCATTAGAGGAAATAGCGTCGGTTTACAATGCCAACATATTAGTATTCAATGCCAAAAAGGAAAAAGAATATGTTCCAAGTTATGAGGAAGCCATTGAAGGCTTGGAATTGGAGGGCAAATTATCGCATATAAAACACCAATATTTTTTTGCTGATAACGAAAACCCAATTGAAGCCATTGATGCATTTATTGAAGAAAAAAAACCTGATTTACTGGTTTTGTTACCTCATGAACATACCTTTTTCGAGAAATTATTCTCTAAAAGTATAACCAGTGAATTTGCTTTTAATACCAAAATACCTCTTTTAAGTTTACCGGACATGAGTGAGCCGACTATTAGCTGATGTTTAACAGATCTCATGAAAAAACTTAGAAAAGCAAAAAAACATAAAACCATTTCGAATTAACACGAAAGTTTCTCTATACACAAGGCTACTTTAGTAAACAAATACAGCAGATATGAAAACAATTTTGGTTCCCGTAGATTTTACAGAAACAGCGAAAAAAGGAATAGACTATGCGCTGATGCTGACAAAAAACAATGCTGCTAAAATCGTATTGATCAATGCATGGAATTTACCGGAAACACATCCTTCCATGATGTTTACCCTACATGATGTCGTAAGAGAGCAACATGAAAGTGCCATGAATGATTTAATAGAAAAAATTAAAAAAGAAACAGAGAATAAAAACCTTGTACTGGAAGGAATTGTTGATGCCGGCAACATTGTGGCTTTGATAAAAAATACAGCTTCTAAAATAAACGCAGATCTTATCATTATGGGCACGGAGGGAGCTACAGGCTTTAAAGAAGTGTTTTTGGGTAGTAACGCGAGCGAAGTTATAGAGCGTGCCCCCTGCCCTATAATGGCTATCCCTTTCCAAACTGCTATAAATCCTCCAAAGAAAATTGTTTTTGCAAGCAATTTCGAGACACAGGATATAGAACGACTAAAAAAACTAATAGCCTGGTTCAAGCCCTTTAACTGTAGTTTTTCAATTATTCATGTTGGTGACCCAAAACATAAAGACCTAAATGATTTCGAAGATTTTATCATCAATGCCAAGGAAAAACTTTTTCCTGAAAGTTTCAACTATTCATATTTGTCTAATGACAATATTCAAGATGGAATTGAGGAGTATATAAAGAATAATAAAATAGATTTAATAACACTATCTGTAAGAAAGCACTCATTTTTACAACAGTTTTTAAATAAAAGTCTAACCAAAATGATTGCTTATCATACCTCTATTCCATTAATTGCTTTTCCCATTGAAAACAAGCAGGAACAGATAAAGAAACAAACTGAGGTAAGTCAAGAGGCCGCTTACTAGGCTCTGAAATGATTCATCAAAAGGATGAACAAGGATATTGCATTTAAAAACTGAAGCGAAGATGAAAATAAACAAAATATTAGTACCTGTTGATTTTTCTGAAAGTTCGATAAACGGATTGAATTGGGCATGCCATTTTGCTGAAAAAATTCAGTCAGAACTAATTCTATTTCATGCCTTTGAGATAAAAAAATCATATTATGAAAATGAGTCTTTTAATGACCCTACAGTTATAACGAAAGATTTAAAAGATGAAAAAAAAGAAAGACTTAAAGAACTTGCGCTTCATACTGGATATAAAAAGAAAATTTCTTTCGAATACATAGCAGAATCTGGAAACTTCCAACAAACATTAAAAGAAGTAGTAGATAAAAACAACATAGACATCGTTATAATTGGCTCTGAAGGAGCAGAAAATCAAAGGAATTATTTGTTTGGAAGCAATACAATCGAAATAATTAAAAAAAACGGCCTCCCCTTATTAATCGTGCCGCAAAAAAAGGGCTTCTCTAAAATAGATAAAATTGTTTTTGCAACTTCATTTTCTATTGAAAACCTGGAGCCTATCCTTTTTCTAGCCAAACTTTCTGATCAATTGCAAGCATCACTGACCTTATTGCATATTGCCTGCGAGGATATAGAAACTGAAGAAAACAGATTGACGAATTATCAAAGATTAATTTCTAAAAATAATCCGGGTAAAACGATTCATTTTGAATTACTTTATCATGAAACGATACTTGATGGGATAAATGAATATGTATTAAAAAATCAGGTTGACTTGTTAGCAGTATACCACAGGATAAGACATAATTTTTTTGACGATTTCTTTAATCCAAGCTTGAGTGAAGACTTGGCTTTGTTCACCGCGGCTCCTGTAATTGTTTTTTCAAACGAATCAATATAGTTTATGTTTAGCATTTTACTTCCTTCTGACTTTTCAAAAGAATCGGAAAACGCCATTAGTTTTGCATCCACCATAACCCGGGGAATGACTGATATAAAACTAATACTTTTCCATTCCATTTATGTTCATGGAATTACTCCCGGCATGTTAAAGGAAATTGAAGATGTGTTGATAAAAGAAGCTAACGAAGAGCTAAAAAAAATTAAAGATGAACTTAATAA
>CANHPJ010000253.1 GCA_947462515.1 Bacteroidota bacterium
ACAGAGCTTCACTTAATTGAAAATGCCCCAAAAACAGGTACAGACAGAATTGAACTTTATACCGAGGCATACGCACATCATTATGCCAGCAACAAAGAAAAGGCCATTGAGCCTTATATTCATGCAGCAAAACTTGCCAAGAAATTAGGCTTGGGCATAAACGCAGGCCACGACTTAAGTCTTGATAACCTAAAGTATTTCGCCATGAATATCCCCGGACTTTTGGAAGTATCCATTGGGCATGCGTTAATTTCGGATGCTTTGTATCTTGGTCTTGAAAACACCATTCAGCTTTATCTAAGACAACTAAAATCATAATGAAACTTAACTATAAACAATTTGGCAGCGGCCAGCCACTAGTAATACTGCATGGTTTATTTGGATCATTGGACAACTGGCAAACCCTTGCCAGACAATTCGGTGATTTTTTTTCAGTTTATATTATAGATCAAAGAAACCATGGTCAATCCGGTCATTCGCAAGAATGGGACTATCAGATTATGGCTGAAGATTTAAACGAATTCTTCGAAGAGCACTCCTTAAACAATGCAATACTTTTAGGTCATTCCATGGGTGGCAAAACAGCTATGCAATTTGCCATTAAACATCCTGAAAAATTACAAAAACTAATTATTGCCGACATAGCCCCAAAAGAATATGTCCCGCATCATCAAAAAATAATCGAAAGTCTTTCTGCTATAAACTTTAATCAAATTACAAGCCGTAATGAAGCAGAAGAACAACTCAATAAACACATCAGTGATTTTGGAACGCGCCAATTTTTATTGAAAAACCTTTACTGGAAAGATTTAGAGAACAAAAAACTTGGGTGGAGATTTAACCTGGAAGTAATCGCTGAAAAAATAAATGAAGTAAACAAAGGCATACCAGAAAATGCCCACTGCGACATTCCAACCCTGTTTATAAGGGGCGCTAAGTCAGACTATATTACAGACGATGACCTTGAATTGATAAGCGCTATTTTTTCGGATGTTAAACTGGAAACTATCGATAATGCAGGACATTGGCTACACGCAGAACAACCCGAAAGATTTAAAGAAATTGTATTGAATTTTGCAAGTGCTTAATTGACGGTCTTTTTAGCCTTATTTTTATTGGCCAATTGCCCACAGGCAGCATCAATATCTTTACCCCTGCTTCTGCGCACTTTTACTATGATGTTTTTACTTTCTAAAAACGAAGTAAAGGCATTTACTTTCGCTTCATCGGCTTGCTGAAACTCCCCACCATCAATAGCATTATATTCAATTACATTAACCTTGCATGGCACATGCTTACAGAAATTTGCGAGCTCTCTGGCATCGTTTAAGGTATCGTTAAAATCCCTAAAAATAATATATTCGTAAGTAACCCTAGAACCGGTTTTTTCATGAAAATACTTTAAGGCCTCGGCTAATGATTCCAGCGTGTTTTGCTCATTGATAGGCATTATTTTGCTCCGCTTTTCATCATTGGCAGCATGCAGAGAAAGTGCCAGGTTAAATTTAACCTGATCATCACCCAGCTTTTTAATCATTTTAGCAATACCGGCCGTTGAAACCGTAATTCGCTTTGGAGCCATATTCAAGCCTTCAGGCGAAGTAATTTTATCTATGGAGGCCAATACGTTGCGGTAATTCAACAAGGGCTCTCCCATACCCATATATACAATGTTTGAAAGCGGTATATTATAATGTTCCTCGGCCTGATTTCGGATTAACACCACCTGGTCATATATCTCATCGGCATTTAAATTTCTAAGGCGATCTAACTTACCGGTGGCACAGAATTTACAGGTTAAACTGCACCCTACCTGAGAAGAGATGCAGGCTGTCATTCGTTTTGGAGTTGGTATCAAAACCCCTTCCACCACGTTATTATCGGCCAATCGAAATGCGTTTTTAATAGTTCCGTCAGCACTAATTTGCTTGTCACCAACATTAACTCCATTAATAACAAAATGGGTATTCAAAAACTCCCTGGTATCTTTAGAGAGGTTAGACATCTCATCGAACGACTGAGCAGACTTTTTCCACAGCCACTCATAAACCTGCTTGGCCCTGAATGCTTTTTCTCCTTTTGATTCAAATACTGCTTTAAGATCTTCGATAGTCAAGGATCTTACGTCCTTTTTTTGAGTTGTTTCTGACATAAGTGCAAATATAGTAATTATTGGAATTGCCTTATTAGGATATGAAAACCGATTTTTTTGGCTTTTTAACAAAAAACCGCACGCTGAAAGAAAAAAGCAAAAATTGAAACATCAAACTAACACATTCCTTTTTTAAAATCATAAACAATAAAAATCCATTAACTTTGATTCAAACTGACTTTATGAGATTAATTACCGCCGATTATATTTTCCCAATATCAGAAGATCCAATTAATAATGGTTACATACTTATAAATCATGATGGAGAAATTGTATCGCTTTTAAACGAAGCAGAATTTAGCAAAGAAAATTTTGAAAACATCCCTCTTGAAAAACACCATGGCATAATTTGTCCGGGCTTTGTAAACTCACACTGCCACCTTGAATTATCTTACTTAAAAAATCTGGTGCCACAAAAAAAAGGCCTTGCGGGCTTTGTCCGGGATTTACAAAAAATACGGAATCAACATTCTGAAAAAGAAATACTTTTGGCCATTGAAAAAGCAGAACAGCAAATGTATGATAATGGCATCGTCGCCGTTGGAGACATCTGCAATGGAAACAGCTCATTTTCAACAAAAGCAAAAAGCAAAATAAAATATTATAACTTCCTTGAATTATTTGGCTTTGAAAATGACAAGGCTGATGAAATATATAACCGAGCCTTGCTATTAAGCGATGAACTGGTTAAAACAGCTGGTTTAAATGCAGATTATTCAATAATACCCCACTCCCCCTATTCGGTTTCTGATAAACTTTTTAAAAAGATAGGTGAATCCTGCTATGCAAAAGGCAATATAATAAGCATACATAATCAGGAAACAAAGGATGAAAACACCCTGTTCAAATCCAAATCAGGCGAAATAGCACAAATGCTCTTAAGCTTCGGGTTGAACCTTGATCAGTGGAATCCTTCGGGTTTTAACTCCATGCCTTCTGTTATGGTACATCTGCCAAAATGCAATAAAACATTATTGGTACACAATACCTTTACCAATAAAGAAGATATTGAATGGGTGAATAATTACAGCAAAATGATTTGGTGGTGTTTCTGCCCCAACGCGAACCTTTATATAGAAAACGCCCTACCCGATTTTAGCATTTTTAAAAACCTTAAAAACCGATTAACCATTGGCACCGACAGCCTGGCCTCCAACCATAACTTATCTATATTGGAAGAGCTAAAAACCATTCAAAACAACACAAACTTTTTCAGTATGGATGATTTACTTAAAATGGCTACCCAAAACGGAGCGGACTTTTTTGATTATAAAGAATTGGGAAGCTTTGAAAAAGGCAAAAAGCCCGGGGTGAACTTAATTAGCAATGTTGATTTAAAAGGCTTAAAACTCAGGCCTGAATCGGCAATCAAAAAACTGGTATAGCAGAATTTTTGATTTACTTTCAAAAGGTAAATTTAAGCTATTGATTAATAACTTTTGAGTTATTGTTTTACTTCATATTGAAACAATAAGAATGACTCTTTTAAC
>CANHPJ010000254.1 GCA_947462515.1 Bacteroidota bacterium
CCAGGATGCGGACCATGTGGCAATCCTCCCGGATGCAATGTTATTTGACCTTTATGTATGTCATTTCTGCTCATAAAATCTCCATCAACATAATAAAGTAGTTCATCTGAATCTATATTGCTGTGATGATATGGCGCCGGTATAGCATCGGGATGATAATCATACATACGCGGTACAAAAGAACAAATAACAAAATTGTTGCCTTCAAAGGTTTGATGCATTGGCGGCGGCATATGTATACGCCCTGTTATAGGCTCAAAATTGAAAATTGAAAATGCATATGGATAGTGATATCCATCCCAGCCAGCGACATCAAATGGATGTGTAGCATAGATATAGGGATAAATATTTCCCTGCTTTTTTATATTAACCAAAAACTCACCCTGCTCATTATGTGTCTCCATATTTTGAGGAGTTTTTATATCCCGCTCACAAAATGGGGAATGTTCCAATAACTGACCATATTGATTTCGATATCGCTTAGGGGTAGTTATAGGACTAAATGACTCTACAATTAATAATCTGTTGTTTTCAGTCTTAAATTCAATCTGATATACCGTTCCTCTAGGTATTATTAGATAATCTCCATATTCAAAAGGAATTTTTCCGAACATGGTTTTTAATGTTCCACCTCCCTGATGAATAAATATCATCTCATCGGCATCGGCATTTTTAAAAAAATATGGAGTTGATTTCCTTGGCGCTGCCAAACCAATATGCATATCATTATTCACAAAAAGCGTTTTTCTGCTTTTTATATAATCAGCTACCTGTGGCAATTCAAAACCGGCAAAACTTAAACATTTCAAATTTTCAGAAATAGCAATTTTTGGTTTTACCGAATAAGGTTCCCCCATGTGCTTAACCATTGTTGGTGCATGTAAATGATATACCAGGGAGGACATACCCGAAAACCCTTCGGTACCTACTAACTCTTCTTGAAATAAATTTCCATTGGCTTGTCTGGTAACTACATGCCTTTTATTGGGTATAGTTCCATGTTTTTGATAGAATGGCATAATTGTTCGGTTTAATTATTTTTGACAAAATTCCACCTATTCAGCAAGATATTACATGATTATACTCAAGGTAAAACATGACCTTTGTCATTAAAATCAAAACACGGTGTTCAGATTTTTTTTTTTCAAAATTTAATCCTAAACATAAATTTCCTTCGCAACGATAAGTATTTAATGTTTGAACCAAAGTATGATTGATATCAGTTTAAAAAATGACTTTTTTCAGTTTTAGAGATTATTTATCATTTACCTTTGTATTTCATAATTTTTCGAAAAACAGATGAAGACCATACTCTTAATAGAAGACAATCTGGAAATGCGCGAAAACACCTCCGAGATACTTGAACTTGCAAACTACAATGTTATTACCGCCAAAAATGGCAAAGATGGTGTTAGGATGGCTAACTCTAATCATCCCGATTTAATAATCTGCGATATCATGATGCCTGAACTGGATGGATATGGGGTATTTCACCTGTTAAGTAAAGACAGCGCCACTGCTAGTATACCATTCATTTTTCTTACCGCTAAAGCCGAAAAATCAGATTATAGAAAAGGGATGAGCATGGGTGCTGATGATTACCTTACCAAACCTTTTGATGATTTGGAACTGCTTACCGCTGTCGAAATTCGACTTAAAAAGAATGAAATTCTTAAAACGGAATATGCTAAAACATTCGAAGGACTAAATGAATTTATTAAAGAAGCCAAAGATGTTGATTCACTCGAAAAACTATCAGAAAATAAAGAAATAAGAAAATATAAAAAGAAAGAAAACATATACGAAGAGGGCGCCACTCCTAAGGGAATATTTTTCATCAATAAGGGAAAAATCAAAACCTATAAATTAAATGAAGATGGAAAAGAATACATCACCGGCCTATATAGCGAAGGTGATTTTATAGGATATAATACCATTCTCGAAGATACTCATTACCACGATTCTGCCGCCACTTTAGAAGACTCTGAAATTATACTTATACCAAAAGATGAATTTTTCTCCCTATTAAATAATAGCAGAGAAGTATCTGCTAAATTTATCAAAATGCTTTCCAATAACGTAGCCGAAAAAGAAGAACGTCTTATCAAATTAGCCTATAACTCGGTCAGAAAACGAGTAGCCGAAGCACTTATTATGCTTAAATTAAGATACCATAAAAATGAAAATGAAAATTTCTCTATGGCCATCTCACGCGAAGATATAGCCAATATCGTAGGCACTGCTACCGAAAGTGTCATCAGAACACTTTCTGATTTTAAGGAAGAAAAATTAATAGATATAAAAGGAAGTAATATAACCCTTTTGAATAGCCAAAAATTAATGGCCTTAAAAAACTAAATAAACCTTTCAATTTACCTACCTTTTTTTTGTTAAAAAAGTAAAACCTATAGCGAAGCTTGAAAAATGCAATATCAGGCAATTAAAACAGGTAATACCTTCTTGTTTTAAGCGATGGGACACCCTAAAAAAATTTATTGATTATTTAGGTTTTAAAAAACAAAACCAGTTTTGCTCTGTTAAGAGTGAATGAATGAAATCAATTTAGATTACCATATTACCTTAGCTGATGGTGGCTCAAGGTATGCAGAAACTAACCTGAAAGAATTTATTGTAGAACCATGGAATGCGATATCTTCATTATTTCTTGTTTTACCTGCTTTATTCTGGGCAATTAAAATTAGGAGAAAAATTTCTGAAAACTATTTCATTTTTTTATGCATTCCCCTATTGTTTTTGGGAGGAATAGGGAGCACCCTTTTTCATGCTTTCAGAGCCTCGCCAATTTTATTGTTTATGGATGTTTTTCCAATGATGATTTTGACTTTATCAGTTGGCGCCTATCTTTGGCATAAGTTATTAAAAAAATGGCCATATACTTTTATAGTTATTTTATTTAGTTTTCTGTTAAGGTTCTTTATTATGTCATCAAATTATTTTGACAAGCATACCTCAAGCAACTTTTCTTATGTCGTTTCTGGTTTGACTATTTTTATTCCTGCTACAGTTATTATTTTTAAAACTAATTTTAGAAAACTCAACTATTTGTTATTATCAATATTTTTTTTTGTTTTTTCCTTGATTTTTAGAAAGGTAGATTTAATTCAATTTAATTTACTTCCAATGGGAACACATTTTCTTTGGCATGTTTTTTCCGCAGTTGGATCCTTTTTTTTGGCAGAATACCTCTATGGGTTAGATAATTTTTTTTCTACTAATTTTGCTGAAAAAGAATCTATTAATATTGAATCCGATTTTGATGCTTTATCAAGAGATTAACTTATGCCGATTGAATCCCTTTATGAATTTCTTGATTAATCCGGCTTTTGATTATTAAATAAATTCTCTTATAATCATAATTAATGCTTACTAAGAATAAAATATGCCCAATTAAAAGTAGCGTATGAAAATTTATTCTGATAATTAAAAAAAATTACAAAGCATCATTTATCCAAAACGAAAAATGATGCTTTGTAATATTAAAAAACGTTTATAAAAAAATTTGCTAAATTAAACCTCAAACAGGTATTTATTAACTTAAAAGTATTAACTTAAGTTAAAGTTCGAAAATCGAAAAAACAGTATCAATAATACCTTTTTCTTCCTAAGTCTTC
>CANHPJ010000255.1 GCA_947462515.1 Bacteroidota bacterium
ATGTTTTTTTCAAAGTTTAATTATTAATTCCATGTAACTTCTATTGAAAAAACATTCATAACAAAGCCAATTCTTCATTCGCTTTAATGATTAATATTATTTACAGAACAAACTTTTAAAAAAATGACTTTGAAAAAATACTCCCTTATTATTTTTTTACTTTTTACAAGTAAAATTTATTCCCAAAAGAAAACTTATGATTTTTCATGCATTGGAAATGACCAAAGCGCTGTCATGATTAATGTTGGATCCGACTTAGAAAAAGGAATGCTAGAATTATTTGGAAATCAAGTAAGTATAAATGATGAAATTATGCTTGGAAATTCTACTTTAAAGGAAATAAAGAAAAAATATATAGTTGAAACTTCAGGCGTTAAATATGAAAATCTAAATAAAATATTGTTAAGACTTACAAAAAAAATTGAAAACAATGCTGGTTTTAATTATTCAATTTACCTTCTAAAAAGTGAAGAATTAAATGCTTTTACTTGTGGCGGGAAAATATTCTTTACTTCTAAGATGTATGATTTCTGCAAAAATGACAACGAAATTTCAGCCATTATAGGCCATGAAATTTCACATAACGAGCTTGGACATATTAAAGAAACAATTAAAAGACTCAAAACAGCAGAATCCTTTGGTGACATGGGCTTACTATCTGCAATGGTTGGGCAGGTTATGACAACACCTTTTAATCAAAAAAATGAAACTCATTGCGATTTTAAAGGTATCGATTTAGCAGTCGCAGCCGGCTATGATGCCTGTGCCGTAACAGAATTATGGAAACGAATGAGTGAACAGCAAAAAGACAATGATGTAATTTCAACATTTTTTAGTACTCATCCATATTCTGGAAAAAGGGCTATTTGTTGCCGTAATCATCTAAAAATCAATTATTCGATGAATTGCAAACAGTAAAAATAAATAACTTGTTATTTTGCTTATGGACTTAAATTCGAAATTCGAAAATAAAAAACTATTAATTATTGGAAGTAGTTATGATTGTGATATTGTTTTAGATCATCCTTCTGTTTGTAAACTTCATGTATCAATTGAAAAAAACGGCAATAATCAATATGGGCTTAAGGTACTTAGTTCTCACAGTGGTGTTTATTTCAGAGGCATAAAACTTCGAGCACTCTCTTATACGACTATTTCGGATGAAGATGTCTTTAATATTGGGGTTTATGCTTTTTCTATCAAACATGGAGGCTATAAAATTTCAGAAGACATGGCAATTAGAGTAAATCGGATAAGTAAAAAATTCTCTAATGGCAAATTAGGACTTCATCCTACTTCATTTGAAATTCCGGCAAAGTCACTAGTTGCAATTTTGGGCCCTTCAGGTTGTGGAAAGTCAACATTACTGAAAACATTAAATGGAGATTCCCCTTGTAGCGAGGGAAAAATACATTTGTGCGGTTTAGAATTAAATCAAACGAATTTTGAATACCTAAAAACACATATCGGATATGTCCCACAAGATGATATTGTGCATAGTGAATTAACTGTGGAACAATCACTTTGGTATGCAGCCAAATTAAGGCTCAAAGAAACTACAAATACTCAAATCAGAAAAAAAATCGATCAGGTGCTAGACACTTTGAGTATTTCGAATATAAAAAAGGACCTTGTTGGAAGTATAAGCGGTGGCCAAAGAAAAAGAGTGTCAATTGCTGTTGAGATACTAACTGACCCATTAATATTATTTTTGGATGAACCAACATCACCACTCGACCCTCAAACTATTGGAGATTTTCTCAAAACCTTGAAAAAATTGGCTGAAAATGGAACCACTGTTCTTATGGTAACTCACAAGCCCGAAGACTTAAAATATATGGATAAAGCCATGTTTATGGCTAAAGGGGGTCATCTTACATATTTTGGAGACAGTCAATCAGATAAATACCTTAAATATTTTGAATCCGGAGATATTCTTGAAGTATATTCAAAACTTGCAAATGAGACATCAACCAAATGGATAGAAAATTATAATTTGGAAAACCCTCATAAAAACATTGCTTATTCAGGAATCCCAAATATTCATCAAGAAAATCATACTAGCTATATTTCACAATATTTTTGGCTAACTATCAGATACTTAAACATAAAGTTAAATGATAAATTAAACCTCTTGATAATGCTCGCTCAAGCGCCAATCATAGCCGCACTAATATGTTTAATATTTCCAAGTTTAACTCAAACGGTTCTTTTCTTTATGGCAATTTCAGCAATTTGGTTTGGAACTAACAATGCAGCACGAGAAATAGTCGTAGAAAAATCGATTTTCAAGCGAGAACGAATGTTCAACCAAGGTATTTTTCCATATATACTATCAAAAATTACAGTACTTGGGATAATTGCCTTTGTTCAATCCTTAATGTTTACAGCCATTATCTGGTATTATTTTAAGAGTGAAAC
This sequence comes from Bacteroidota bacterium, assembly GCA_947462515.1. Lineage (GTDB taxonomy): Bacteria > Bacteroidota > Bacteroidia > JACCXN01 > JACCXN01 > CANHPJ01. Next base: position 2,422 of record CANHPJ010000255.1, read on the forward strand.
ACCGCAATTCGCTGATCCAAAAATGAGTTTCTTATGGTTTTCATCTTTATCAATCTGTTCAACTTTACTTGGCTTACTCTTATCTGCACTAGTTAATACCGCAGAAAAAGTAATGTCAATTATTCCCTTAATTCTTATTCCACAGATAATGCTTGCAGGAGTAATTGTCAAGATAAACAATGTTATAATCGAATTATTAAGTTACTTGACAATTTCAAGATGGGGAACCATTGGATTTGCTAAAATTCAAAAAACTGTTGCCGTTCCTCATTATATAACAGAACCAGGAACGGGCAAATTTGATGAATCTACCATGAATTTCATTCCTCCAAAAATCATCAAGTCTTCTGCTGATGAAGTTACTAATACAATGAATCTTTTAAATGAAAATTTTCATGAAACGTATCATAAAAATTTTGCCATTTATAACGACACAATTGCTATTGACTATTTGGTAATAGGATTTATCTCCATTATATTTTTTAGTGCCATTTTTTTGGCGTTAAAAGATAAAGACTCTTTCAATTAAAAAAAAACTTTTATTTAAGGAGATATAATTTAATTTTTGTAAAATTGCATTTCTAAACGAAGCCAATGAAAAAGTACAAAAGCTATTTTTTTCTTTCCATATTATTTATAATATTTCTAATTGTTGGTTATTTTCTAATTGGAGGCAATTCGAAAGAAAATAATATTCTAGAAGTAATTTTTATTTCAGACCATGCTATTTCAGAAAAAAACTCAAGTGTTCCTAATGATATAATGATGTTTGCTAAAACTTTTACTGAAAACCCAACAAAAGATTTCATCGGAAAAGTTTCTTTTAAGAGAATTGACATTGAAAAATTAAATGCTGATACTATTATGTATTCAAAAACATTGAATTCAGAATTATCAGCAAAAAACGCACAAAAGATTTTTGACAGTGAAAACACGCTGCAAAAATCTACTATTAACATGTATACTGAGTCTAAGAATACTAAAGATTCCTTTGAATCAGACACCACAAATATTCGTTATTTTTATTTAGTTGAGGGTGGAGACAAAAGAATAGATAACATAAAGTACTTCTCAAATGCGATATTATTACGAGATCATATTAATGGTTGTTTAAAAAACAACTCACTTTTTCTGGAAAATCAAAAAATTAATACTGTAACCATATTGAAATTGAAAATCCCTCTAATCGTAGAAAAAAAACCTAA
>CANHPJ010000256.1 GCA_947462515.1 Bacteroidota bacterium
CTCATCCTGCTCAAGTATCATGATTGCACCTTTGCCTTTTTTGATTGCGGTTTGAATGGACTCAGTAATTCTTTTTGATGATGCTTCATTTACAATTAGTCTATCAATAACTATCTCAATATCGTGAGTTTTATATCTATCTAGTTGAAGTTTATGTGATAAGTCCATCACTTCTCCATCTACTCTTACTTTTAAAAAGCCTTGCTTTCTTATCTGTTCGAAAAGTTCTCTGTAATGCCCCTTTCTGCCTTTAACTACTGGTGATAATATAGAAATTTTTTTACTGTTAAAATCTAGGAAGATAAGGTCCAATATTTCTTTTTCAGTATACCTAACCATTTTATCTCCTGTTTCATATGAATAAGCATCTGAAATTCTGGCATACAGTAAACGAAGAAAATCATAGATTTCTGTTATTGTACCAACGGTAGATCGGGGGTTTTTATTAACGGTTTTTTGTTCAATAGCAATAACGGGACTTAATCCTGTTATTTGGTCAACATCGGGTCTTTCCAGGTTTCCTAAAAATTGTCTGGCATATGCAGAAAATGTTTCAATATATCTTCTCTGTCCTTCTGCGTAAATCGTATCGAATGCAAGTGATGATTTCCCGCTTCCGCTTAATCCGGTGATAACTACAAGTTTGTTTCTAGGAATGGAAATGCTTATGTTTTTTAGGTTGTGAACCCTCGCTCCGGTAACTTCCAAAGTTTCTTGGTCTAATATTAATGAGGAAGTCATGTAATAATTATTGGTTTTTTAGAGCATTTGTATTCAATGAATCTATTCTGGTTAATGAATCACTCGAGACCGTAATATCTTCAGAGCTTTCGGAGTCAATGAGTAGTTTCTCATAAATGTTTTGATTGCTGGCTCTTGGAAATGCAATTCTGTATTTCTTTTTTTCTTTGTTGCTCAAATTTGATTGCCTCAGCCAGGGGTTAAGTAATTTTAAGAGTTTATAGTTTACATTTTGCTCTAAAGCAAAATCAGCTAAATCACTTATGCTAGAGTCAATGCTTACATAAGTTACTGGTATTGGTGGGTATAGATCTTTTTTTCTAATATGAAAACCATAGTTTTTTGGATTGGTAATTATTTCTTTGATGGATAATATCCTGAAAAGATATCTTGCTGTTTCTTCGTTAAGTAGCAAATCATAATAGTTTTTTACTTTCTGACGAGCTATTTGCCTTGTTATTCCGCTAATGCCCATGTTATAGGAGGCCGCTGCTAATGTCCAGTTTCCGAATTCTTTATATGCTTCTTTTAGGTATTTACATGCTGCCTCTGTCGATTTTTCCACGTTATAGCGTTCATCAACTTCTTCAGATACCTCCAGTCCATAGCTTTTTGCAGTTGGTTCCAATATTTGCCAAAACCCAGTGGCTCCTGCCGGAGATACCACGTTGGTAAGTCCACTTTCAATTAATGCCAGGTATTTAAAGTCATCAGGAATGCCATTTCTTTTTAAGATTGGCTCAATCATTGGAAACCACCTGTTAGCTCTTTTATGCAACAAAAGAGTTTGTGATTGCCAATAGGTATTAATCAATAATTCTCTGTCTAATCTTTCTCTAACATCAAAATCGTGTATAGGGACTTTTTCATTTGAAAAGTTTAGGTTTTCTGGAATGTTTAGGGAAAATATCTTGTAGTTCTGATGAAAGTATTTTAAGTAAGCATCATCATCGCTTTCTTGATACCCTGAAAAACTAAAAAGCTTTACCGCTCCGATCAACAGAATTAATCCGAATATAGCCAGTGAATATTTTTTTAGTTTAATTAACATTTTAATTGGGTGTTAATTTAAGTTTCTACCGCCTTGAATCAAAATATTATTAGCTTACTATAAATGATGTGTGATTTTTTTTATTGATTATTTTTAAGCTTGATTTCAAACAATCAATGAATTTTATTTATTGTTAAAATGCATCACTCATCTTGGTTTACTTTATGTTTTTCTTTTTTGGATATAGAGAATAAAAAGGTGAACACCACTAAAATGTAGCTTGAAAAAAGTGTAAAATGAAAATTAGTCCAATTCTCAATGAATTTATTTATTACTACTACCAAAGTTAATGAAATTAATGATAACATTAAAAAAGTAATCGCAACTTGGCGGTCTGTTAATCCTAAATAGGATAGGTTATGTGTAGTATGATCTTTCCCCCCCACAAAAGGAGATTGTTTTTTCATTAATCGCCTTATTGTTACTGTGCTTGTATCTATTATCGGCATTATAAAAATCAGTAATGCTGATATTAATTGTTTACTTGGATTCGATGTTATTTCACTAGGCTGCGGATTCCAAAAATAAACAATACCTATTATACCCAGGAAACATCCCAGAAACTGGCTTCCGGTATCTCCCATGTATATTTTTGAAGGATTCCAGTTATAATATAAAAAGCCTATCAATGCTGCTAAAACCCCAATGAGCATGATTGTATTTATACTCAATACGTCATTGAACAAGAAAATTAGTGTTAAAGCAGATAATATTACCGCAATAGAAACAACGGTTGTTATTCCATCCATATTGTCCAACATGTTTATGGAGTTCATCATCCCTATTATCCAAACAAATGTTATTAAGTAATTTAAAGTCATTGAGTTGAATATGGATATGTATGTTCCAGTATAGATTAAAATTATGCCACAAAGGAATTGTACCAAAAACTTTAAAAATGGTTTTGTATTGTATGCATCGTCTGCAAGCCCCATCAAAAACCCAAGTGTCACAGAACATAAAATCCCAATGAATTTTATATTTAAAAAATCTCCCCTTTGATTAAAGAAAATGGTGTATCCCACAATCGATAATAAAAAAACAATATAAAAAGATATACCTCCAATAGCTGGTTTCGATGTGCTAGCCCATCTTATGGTTGTCTCTTCAGTGTTCCTCATTCCAAGGTTACTTGAGAATTTTAGAAACAGACCATTAATTAGAAATGAAAATAATCCTGCAATTATAAAAAATGCTAAAAACGATATTAATAAGAAGTAGAAATTGTCCATTAAATAATATTATTAAGGAAGCGCAAAAGTGTATTTTAAAAAAGGCTATTGAATTCTGCAAATTTTACTCCCAACTGATCTTTTTCTGAAATTATTGGAGCAATATTTATCCAAGGTATGGTAAGTGTTTCATCATTCCAAAGTATGCATCCCTCGGATTCTTTATTATATCTGTTGCTACATTTATAAAAAAATATAGTATTGTCTTCCAAGGTCTGAAAGCCATGAGCAAATCCAACAGGAATCCACAACATAAGTTTATTGGTTTCAGTAATTTCCAAGGAGAAATGCTGTCCGTAAGTAGGAGAGTTTTTCCTGATGTCAACCACCACGTCCAAAACAGCTCCTTTTATAACTCGAACTAACTTGCCTTGTGCAAATGGTTGGTTTTGAAAATGCAGTCCTCTAATAGCTCCTTTATGTGATAGGGATTGATTGTCTTGAATGAAATCATCAACAATTCCATTTTTTTCAAAAATATCTTTTTGATATGATTCAAAAAAGTATCCCCTTGAATCAACATAAGTTAATGGTTCTATAACCAATAAACCATCAATGCCGGTAGGTATGAAC
>CANHPJ010000257.1 GCA_947462515.1 Bacteroidota bacterium
CCCTGGATCACATAGATAAATTTGTTGATGGTGCTTCTGTTAAGCGTGTTGGGGAATTGAATTTTGCAATATGTAAAGAAGTGTTATCGGAGATGATACTGGTTCCGGAAGGAAAGGTTTGTTCAGAGATATTACGACTTTATAATGAAGAAGCTATCGTGGTTGAACCGGCCGGTGCGCTTACAATATCCGCTCTTGATTTTTGTGCGGATAAAATAAAAGGTAAAAATGTAGTTTGTATTGTAAGTGGCAGTAATAACGACATTACCAGAACAGAAGAGATTAAAGAGAGATCGCTTCAATACGAAGGATTAAAACATTATTTTATAATTAGATTTCCTCAAAGAGCAGGTGCTTTAAAGCAATTTTTGGTGGAAGTACTTGGTCCTGATGACGATATCACTCATTTTGAATATCAAAAGAAAAATAACAGAGAAAAAGGTCCTGCCTTGGTTGGTATTGAATTAAAAAACAAGAACGACTTCGAAGGACTTACTCAAAGACTTAATAATGTGGGCTTTCATTTTGAATATCTAAATGAAAATCAGGATTTGTTAAGATATCTTATTTAATATTGACAGTTAGTTTTAAACAATAATTAAAATAGCATATGCCAGTATATCATAAACTAGGAAAGTTTCCTCAAAAAAGGCATACCACTTTTTTTAAAGAAGATGGTAAAAGTCTTTATTATGAGCAATTATTCGGTACTGAAGGCTTTCATGGAATGTCTTCCTTGCTTTACCAGGTTCATAGACCAACGCAGGTTAAGGAGATTTTAAAATCATATGATGTGTCTCCTAAAATTGCCATCGACAAAAACATAAAGGCTTTACTGCTTAAAGGTTTTGACATAGCTCCTCAGGATGATTTTTTAGAAAGTAGAACAGCGGTTTTGGTAAACAGCGATGTGCATATCGGACTTGCTGCTCCAAGAAAATCACTGAGAGAATATTTCTACAAAAATGCCGATGCCGATGAGATGATCTTTGTTCACAAAGGAAAAGGTGTTTTAAGAACCTTCATGGGTAATATTCCTTTTGAGTATGGAGATTATTTGATAATTCCACGCGGAATGATTTATCAGATTGATTTTGAAACATCAGAAAACAGGTTGTTTTACCTGGAGTCATTTACTCCAATATATACCCCAAAAAGGTATAAAAACTCTCATGGTCAGCATTTGGAACATTCTCCTTTCTGTGAGCGTGACTTTAAATTGCCAACAGAATTAGAAACATACGATCAAAAAGGAGACTTTTTGATAAAGATTAAAAAAGAAGGAATGATTCATGAAGTGGTATATGCTTCTCATCCTTTTGATGTTATTGGATGGGATGGATATAATTTTCCTTATGGATTCTCCATTCATAATTTTGAACCAATAACAGGTCGTGTGCATCAGCCACCTCCGGTGCATCAAACTTTTGAAACTTCTACCTATGTAGTTTGCTCTTTCTGTCCACGATTATACGATTATCACCCGCAGTCTATTCCTGCGCCTTACAACCACAGTAATATTGACAGCGATGAGGTATTGTATTATGTTGATGGTGATTTTATGAGCAGAAACAACATAGAACAAGGTCATATCACGCTTCATCCAAAAGGCATTCCTCACGGACCTGCGCCTGGGGCTTATGAGCGAAGCATCGGTCAGACCATTACAGAAGAGTTGGCAGTTATGGTGGATACTTTCAGACCTTTAAAAGTAACACAGGCTGCAATGGGTATTGATGATGGAAAATACTATAAAAGCTGGACGGAGTAATTTTTTAGAGAATCTGTAAAGCGAATTAATTAGAATAATACATTTGATTTATAAACATTTTTTCAGAAATTTATAATATATTCTATAAAACATTTTTATCTATGAATATTTTATTGGCTTCTACCATGGCTATGTGGTAATTTGGAATCAGTATTAAAGTTGTAAAAAATCTGAAATTAATTTTAAAAATTATTAAATAAAAAAATGGCAAAAGAAGTAAAAAACGTTGAATACGGTTTAGAAAAAATATTTGAAGGAGCTCAGGATTTTCTTCCCCTAAATGGAACTGATTATGTAGAGTTTTATGTTGGAAATGCAAAACAGGCAGCGCATTTTTACAAAACGGCTTTTGGTTTTCAATCCTATGCATATGCAGGTTTGGAAACAGGTTTAAAAGATCGTGTTTCTTACGTATTGAAACAAGATAAAATCCGTTTGGTATTAACCACTGCTTTAACCAGCGATTCTCCTATTGGTGAGCATGTTAAAAAGCATGGTGATGGTGTTAAAATTGTTGCTTTATGGGTAGACGATGCCCGTAAATCATACGAAGAAACTACTAAGCGTGGTGCAAAATCTTTTATGGAACCAACCGTAGAAAAAGATGAGCATGGTGAAGTGGTTAGAGCAGGTATTTATACTTATGGTGAAACTGTTCACATGTTTGTGGAGCGAAAAAACTATAAAGGAGACTTTTTACCAGGTTATCAGAAATGGGAATCAGATTATAATCCAAGTTCTGTAGGTTTGAAATTCATTGATCATATGGTTGGCAATGTAGGTTGGGGAGAGATGAATATTTGGGTGAAATGGTACGAAGATGTTATGGGCTTTGTGAATTTCCTGACTTTCGACGACAAACAAATTACAACAGAATACTCAGCTTTAATGAGTAAGGTAATGAGTAATGGTAATGGCCGTATCAAATTTCCAATCAACGAACCTGCCGAAGGAAAAAAGAAATCTCAAATTGAAGAATACCTTGATTTTTACGAAGGTCCGGGAGTGCAGCACATAGCCGTTGCAACAGACGATATCATAAAAACAGTGGGAGAATTAAGGTCAAGAGGTGTAGAGTTTTTACCACCGCCGCCACAAGCTTATTACGATGAAATTCCAACTCGTTTGGGTGCTCACCGCGATATGATGAAAGAAGATATTAAGGAATTGCAAAAACTTTCTATTTTGGTTGATGCCGATGAGGAAGGGTATTTATTACAAATATTTACCAAGCCTGTTGAAGACCGACCTACTTTATTCTTCGAAATAATTCAGCGTATGGGAGCTAAAGGATTTGGTGCCGGAAACTTCAAAGCTCTTTTCGAATCAATTGAAAGAGAACAAGCCAAAAGAGGTACTTTATAGAAGTTTCATAGAATCGATAAAAACCGACCCCAAAAAGGTCGGTTTTTTTTGTTAGGTTAATTTCTGGGGATTAAGTATGGATTAATCCTAAAACTTGTGGGGAGTAAAAAATCAAGCATAAATTTTTGTTAGTCTAAAGAGAAAAAACTCAACATTTCTATCACCTCTACACTGAGATCTAAAAGCTTTGATTTTGGCATTGAACGATTCGGCCGATGCATTGGTGCTTCTATTATCAACATAGTTAATCGTTTGAATTTAAGAAATTCTGAATTACTTTTTATTTCTTTCATCGATTACTAATATTAATACTTCTGAATCAAAAACCAATTTAAGGAGCTTTTTCCATCTCATTTCTGATGATTTTTTTTATTTCAAAAATTGTTTCTTTTTTAAATCCGAAAATTGCCGCAATAATATTTGATGGAAATGTTTCCAC
>CANHPJ010000258.1 GCA_947462515.1 Bacteroidota bacterium
AAATACCAGACAGGATTAACCGCAATGTGATTAAGTATCTTGTGTGTTGAAAAATATGCTGAACTTTCATTAATTGGAACTACTTGAAAACCACCTCGCAAACCTAAAACTATAAAGCCGGGAATAAATAATAGCAATAAAGTTTTATGTAAGATCTGTTTATCAGAATTCATATTTATTCCCTGTAATTTTTTATTAAATAACCAGGTCCAAAATGAAATAAAACTCAAAATGAAAATTAATATAAATACAGTTTCCCCAGTTTTTAAATTATTGAAAACTTCTTGAGGATATTTCATAAAAGTTATTGCGCGGTAATTTAAGAGACTATCCCATTCCTCATAAATTTTAATATTAGAGATTATAATTATGCTGCAAACAGCGATTAAGAATATATTGATATATAAATTAATCCTGTCTAGAATTAACTTGTTTATGAAATTTTTGAGGCTCCAAATAATAAACGGTATTATAATAAGGTAAGCAGTAATAGACAAGTCGAGTTTTATTCCGGCAAAAAGACTTTCTAGTATCTCGGATTGACTTAAATGCTTGATTTTTTTGAAATGATAGGCTATAAATATTATTCTTGAGCAAAAGAAAAATATTAGCCAAAAGATTACTAGTTTAATAAGGTAGTTTAGTCTGCTTAGCATTGATGTTTCGAAATAAAATTATAAAGTCACCAGCAGATAAAAATTGCGAAGGAATAGTTAAAAATGAATATAATAGTTTTAAAGGCTAATGTCTTGTGCTATAATGCCTAAGTTTTTTTAGAATTTAGACAACTATTACTTTATGTATAATTGTTAAATGGATTAATAAATTTTAATGATTTTAAATTTTGAGCGATGATTTCGAATTTAGATCGTTTTTTTATTTTTTTGATATTACTCAGTTAGATCAAGTGCTTCTTGAATAGGAATAATTTCATCTTTAAAAAACGATGTTATTTTTATTTCAGGCATTCCATATTTTTTGCTCATTTGATTTTTATAGATAAGGGCAGACATATAATCTTTAAAATCACCGATAGTATATCTTTTGGTCCCTTCCATAGTTACTTTCTTCTCCAATTCTAGCGCAAGAGGGCCCAGTTTTTTTATTACTTCTGCCGGTAAATCTCCTTTGTAGGTGCCTATCTCAATTTTGTAGCTTATTAAGGATTTATTTATTGTGTTTATTACCCTGTTTTCATTTAGGTTTTCGTTTGTAACATTGTGAGCTCCAACAGAATTTAATGAAACGCGATCTCCATTTTTGTATGCAACTATGAATGCATCTTCAAAACCTTTCATAACCATATCAACTTTGTGACTAGCTGCATCATAATAATTGGTATAGGATCCTGACAAGTATTTCGTTAGTTTTTGCTCGGTGGTTAATTCCAAAACGCCGCTTATTCCCTTGAAAATATTTTGTGATAGTCTTTTCTTATATGCTCCCAGCTGTACCCTGAAAACAATCGTGTTTTTCGGATCGAATTTAGTAAATGACTCATCAGCGTATTGTTTTATATCCAGGTCTTCAGACCCAATTGGTTTATTTAAAGAACTGGTATATTTTGAAGGTATTTTAGATATGCCGGCTTTTTGGGTTGATATATCCATTTCCTCCTGTGTAACAGGAATATATTTTCCGTTTTTGTATTTTACTAAAACAGCATCTTGTATTCCTGAGTTTAACATTTCTGTTTTCTTGTATATAGCTCTTTCTAGGTCGTTATTATATTTGCCTATGGAGTATACCGTAATAGAATCGTTTATTTTTTCTGGTTTTATTTCGGGAATTTTTAAAAATTTATTGATAAGATTAGGAGGGATTCCTTTTGTATAAGCTCCCAGCATTACTCTATACTCTTCATTTGTGCTAACGGCAGACGTAACTGTTTCAGTTTTATTTGTATTTAATATTTCTGCAGCATAGTTTTTGTATTCTTCGGTTTTAGTATCTGTTTTAATGTTTTGTTTTACTTCTTTCTTTTTATTAACTGCTACTGCAGGTTTTTCTATTTCGATGATTTTTGTTCCATTATTTGTTTTTTTAATTTCCACAACCTTAGCATCTTTCAGTCCCAAATCAATAAGCATCTTCTTTGTTTTTTCAGCATTAGCAGGGTTTTTAAATTCCCCGGTGATATAGGCTATGTTTTTATCTTGAAGCGCAACAGATGATAAGTCAGGCAGGTTAAGAATTTGATTCATTACATCCTCTGAAATTTTCCCGTCTTTATATACCCCAATTTCAACCGAGTAAATTATATCTTTTTTCGGCTTTACAGCTAAAGTGTGCTCTAATGGTTCTATATATCCTAAATATGCTCTGTACATTTGTTCAATGAGTTCGTCTGTTAGTTCGATTCCATTTGTCATTACTATAGCATCTTTTGTGGTCTCTAATTCTTCATCTTTATGATTTGGAACTCCGTCTAAATCATCATCAATCGGACATCCGAACTTGTCAACTTTTACACTTGAAGGTGTGCCTGGGCATTTATCTATAAAATCTCTTACTCCATCATTATCCTCATCATCATTATATATGGCAAGAAAGTCTATGTTTTTGTATTCGTCATCTACATCCTCTATTTCATTTAGTAATTTGTTTTTAATTACTAAATCATAACTTAAAGAAAAGGAAGTGATTAAAAAGTTGTCGTTTCGTTTGTTTCCCTTTCTGTTATTCAGGCTATTGGCAGTTACCCCATCTATTAGGTCAGTAAAGGAAAGGTGTATTGTTTGACCCAATTTAAATGTTACCTGATCCGATAATTTTAATTTTGCCCCTATACCCAAAGGTATGGCAAATGAAGATTCTTTATATTTCCCTAACCCATCTATGTTAGCTTCTCTAATGTCTGTTTCGTAGGTGTAATCTCTTCTTATTATTATTGCATCTTTCGAATTGGGATTCTTTTGGTCAATATTACGAATTGATCCATCCGTCCAGTAATTATATCGGCTTCCATTAGCATCATACATGTCGGATTTTGACAGAAATTCAAAGTTTTCTAATCCTATCAGTATAAAGGGTTCTATTATTCTTTGTTTATTTAGAAAGTGATTGAAATTATAGGACAGGTAAAAGCCTGCACTTTTTATGTCAGACTGTAAATTTAAATTTCTGTAATCTGTTCTTTCGTTTGCAGTTAATCTGCCGAATAAAACATAGAGGTTTAAATCCAAAAATGAATTTATCGGCTTTGAAAAGGATAGGTTATAAGAGAATTTGTTAGCTAAAGGTGAATTTAAGCTGTTAGATGAAATATCACCAACAAACGTTATCATTCCTGTGCCAATTGCTATTGTCGGCTTTTGGATTTCACGAAATGAAACCTTGTTTTTATGCGAATATGAAGAATCGGATTGTGCCCGAAGTAAATGAGGTGTCGAAAAAAATATGCTTAAAATTATTATGGCGGATCTTATCCCCATAGCTTCTGTAATAAGTGAGTAATATAATATAAAATTATGATTATTTTTCTAACCTACAAAAGAAACAAATTATTACTTCATATATTCTTTTATCTCACCCATTTTTGTTGGGTAATCATCAGTGCTTCTTGAACT
>CANHPJ010000259.1 GCA_947462515.1 Bacteroidota bacterium
AAGTGATTTGTAGGCTCATCTAAAACTAATAAATTAACCGGCTCAAGCAAAAGTTTGCACATGGCGAGTCGCGATTTTTCACCACCCGAAAGTACCTTCACCTTCTTGTCAACCGCCTCGCCTCCAAAAAGAAATGCTCCCAGTAAATTCCTTACCTTTCCTGACATCTCGCCTCTTGCTACTTCAAAAATAGTATCATAAACTGTCTTTTCTCCATCGAGCAATTCTGCCTGATTCTGCCCGAAATATCCTATAGCCGTATTGTGTCCCAACTCCATTTTACCCTGGCATGATTCATGTCCTACGATGATCTTACTCAAGGTCGATTTTCCCTGACCATTTTTACCGACAAAAGCCACACGTTCGCCTCTTTCCAAATCAAACTCGATTTTTTTTAGAACAACATGATCATCGTATTGCTTGGTAAGATTTTCGGCCAACACAACCACTTTACCTGACCTTGGTGCGGGTGGAAACCTAAAATATATGGTCGAAGTATCTTCTTCATCTACCTCTATACGTTCAATTTTGTCAAGCTGCTTGATTCTAGACTGCACCTGAACTGCCTTGGTAGCCTTTGATCTAAATCTATCGATAAACTTCTCGGTATCTTCAATTTGTTTTTTCTGATTTAAATATGCTGCCATCTGCTGCTCTTTTCGCTCTGCCCTTAACTGCACATATTTGGAATAAGATGCCTTATAATCGATGGTCTTACCCAAAGATATTTCTATGGTTCTATTTGTTACTGAATCTAAAAATGCCCTATCATGACTCACTAACACAACCGCTCCGTGATAATTTTTAAGAAAGTCTTCCAACCATTGTATGGACTCAATATCGAGGTGATTGGTTGGCTCATCCAACAACAAGGTATCGTGTTTTTGTAATAGAATTTTTGCCAGCTCAATACGCATGCGCCATCCACCGCTAAACTCATCGGTAAGTCTCGAAAAATCGGTTTTGTTAAAACCTAAGCCAAGCAAGACTTTTTCAATGTCGGCATCCATGGAATATCCTCCAATTAGATCAAAGCGCTCGTTGGCATCATTCAATTTATTGATAACATCGAAGTACTCCTCCGACTCGTAATCAGTCCTAACCGATAATTGTTCATTATAATATACAATGTCGCGCTCAAGTTTTTTGACTTCAACAAAGGCCATGGAGGTTTCTTCAAAAACAGTCATGCCATTTCGGTGAACCATTTCCTGGGGCAAATATCCTATGGTTTGACCATTAGGCATGGTAACCACACCTTTTTCAGGCTGCTGAATACCGGAGAGTATTTTAAGAAGCGTTGATTTACCCGCCCCGTTTTTTCCAACAAGCCCCACCCGTTCCTTATCATTTACAATAAAAGAAACATTATCAAATAAACTTGTTCCTGTAAAATGTATGGAAAGCTGGCTGACAGAAATCATAAAAATGAATTAAATTAAGGTGGCAAAGGTAACAAATAAATAACTTATAAATATGGATTAAAACAGATGGAAACGCTCAAAGAATTTAAACTTTTTGTAAATTTGAAAAAAAACCATATGCCGGAACAACAGCCACTTTTAAAAAGTATTTTAGCTCTAAAATGCTCCCGATGCAGGCAAGGTGATTTATTTGTTGAAAAAAACACTTACGCATTCAAAGACCTCTTTACCATGCACGATAAATGTCCACATTGCGAGTTAAACTACGAATTGGAAGTCGGTTTTTTTTATGGAGCCATGTATGTTAGCTATGGTTTGGCTATAGCCATATGTGTGGCGATGTTTGTGGCGACATTTGTTTTTAGCTTTTTATTTTCTTCAGAAATAAACTTCACGCTATATCTTATTTTAAACAGCTTAGCACTGGTTATTTCAGGGCCATACCTTTATCGATTTTCGCGAACAGTATGGCTTTACCTTTTTGTAAAATATGCTCCTGAAGAAAGAGGGAAGTACATCAAGAAAGTCGATTGAGTAATCTTTTAACTATGAATTCGATGCTCTGATGAACCAATCAATGATATATTATTTATAAATTAGCATCGAATACATTATACGCTTGAGAATCAAGATTTAAACAAAAACGAATATTAAAATATAAGATGTCTCCTTTCTCAAAAAATTTAAGTATACTGATTATTGCCAACGATGAACTTGGCAAATCTAATTTAATTGAATCAATTGCTAAGTCAGATCTTTCCACACAAACAGATTTCACCACTAGCGGGTTCGAAGGACTCAAAAAGATAGAACATTCGGATTTCGACTGCATCATCATCGGACTTAATCTAGATGATTATGATACTATGGAACTTCTGAAAAAAATAATCACTAAAGACGTATTTGCACCAATTTTGGTGGCTACGAATCATGGTGAGGAAAAGCTGGCTTTAGAAGCAGTAAAAATAGGGGCCTCAGACTATATAACACACGGTTTGTTTAACCCGGAGGCCATTTCGCAATGCATAAGAAATGTAATAAAGACCAACGCAGCGGAAAAAAGACAACTTTTTGCGGAAAAGATACTCAACGAGCGCGAAGAATTATATAAAGTGCTATCAGAAAACTCCAAAGATCTTTTCTGTATGCATGAACCCGATGGAAAATACTTATATCTGTCGCCTGCCCTGGAAGATTTGCTGGGATACACTCCCGAAGAATTAATCAACACCTATCCCGATGAACTTTATCATAATTCTGACAAAGAGCGTGTAAATGCATTCATCAAAAATGAAATAAATAAAAGCTCCATAAATAACATAGTAGAATTTAGAATAAGAAAAAAAGATGGTTCCTATCTGTGGTTTGAAACTTCCATAAAACCTATAAAAGATGAATCGGAAAACATCATTCAACTTCAAACAACGTCAAGAGACATTACAGTTCGAAAACTCTCAGATGACCAGATTCAGCGTGCCTACGAAAAAATATCGGATCTGAAAAACTTGCTGGAAGGCTTGTTGGATTCTTCCTTATCGGGTGTAATGGCTTTTAAGTCAATACGTGATGAAAAAAACGAAATCATCGATTTCGAATGGCTGCTGATAAATCAAAGTGCTGAGAAAATACTAGGCAAAAAAAACAGCGACCTTAAAGGCAGAAAGCTATTGGAAGAAATGCCTAAAAACAGAGAAGACGGCATGTTTGACCTTTATCTGCGCGTGGTGGAAACAGGCGACCCGATGAGTCATGAGCATTTCTATGGGCATGGAAACATGAAAACATGGTTTCAAAGTGTGGCCGTAAAATTAAATGATGGATTTGCTGTTACAATAACCAACATAACGGATAGAAAAAAGGCAGAATTTCTTCATTTTCAAGCTCAATTTGAGTTGGAGAAACAAAAAGAGTTTTTTCTTCAGGTTATAAATACCAGTCCTAACCTTATTTTTGTAAAAGACTGGAATGGTCGATATACACTGGCCAATATGGCAACCGCCGAACTTTTAGGAACCACCCTGGAAGATGTAATTGACAGGACAGATGCAGACTTTAACAGCAATGCGGAGGAGGTAGCTGCAGATCTTGCCAAAGACAGAGAAGTGATAAAAGCAGGATTACCTGTTAAAATTGAAGAGCAGATA
>CANHPJ010000260.1 GCA_947462515.1 Bacteroidota bacterium
ATTTCAACCAGGCCGGCAAGCTGAGTATTGGTGTTAGAGGCCTCCAAGTCTAATTTACAAAATGTGACATCATATTTTTCTGTCTCCTGAATCTCTTGCAAGGATAAAGTAGCCGAGCGCACTCTTTTTATAGAATTGCTTTTTTTAGAGCAAGACTCACTTATAGCCTGACCAAATATTGAATTTGAAAAAAGCATAAGAAAAACTACAGTGAAATAAAGTCTCATAAAAAGCTTATTTAAATATTTCTTAAAAATCCCCCTTTTCCAAAGTGGTACTTTGGAAAAGGGGGTAGTAATTTTATTTACTTTCTTTCAAAACCATATCAATGGTTATAGCACTAGACAAAATAGCGATTTTATTCTCTTTATTCGAGTAATTAGGTTCTATGTTTACATTATACTTATCGGCGGTGGTAAATAATTCTTGCATGGCTCCTGCCCATTTTTTAGAAATGGATCCTATCTTATTATTAGAAGTATCGTTGATGGTAAAATTCCAAGCTCTCCAGTCACCTGTAATTTCGGCTATTTTTATGTCTTGAGCATTAAATATTTTAAAAGTAGGCTTGAAAAATCTAAACTTCTGCTTTATGGTTCCTATGAGATTTCCTTGAGAATCTTTAATTGAAATCTTAGACAAAAAAAAGTTGAAGCCACGAGAAATGGAAGCCTCCAACCGATCGTCAGTATTTTTAATTTCCAATAAAAATGGAAGCATTTGCTTGTTAATCAATAGCCTAAGCAACTTTTGACCGGCACTTAGTTTTTGTTTTACAGCGCCAATATTTTGGCCATTTTCATCGTAGACCTGATAACAATTTTCAAATTTGAAGAAATTAACCTTCTCATCGATGAAATAGCTGTTTGAATCAAAAAAATTAGAATTCATAATCGTAAATTATATTTCCCTACTCTTTAAGGGATTTTTGGGTTACTCCCTTTTATTAATTAATAAATTTTAAAAAGAACTGCTGATTTAGGTTTGCCAACAAAAACCCTACGATCATCGCTTAAAAACCACCTCATCGTAATCAACACGATGACGCTCTCCCCATATCCCGGTTTGAGTTCCAAGTCCAACTGAAATGATCATATTTATTTCTGCACCACGAGGCAAATGTAAAAAGTTTTTTACTCTTTTCTCATCGAATCCTTCCATAGGACAGGTATGAAATCCCTCCGCAGCAATAGAGAGCATAAATGTTTGAGCTGCCAAGGCACATGATTTGTGCACCGAAATACGTTGATTGGCGCTGCCTCCTGTCCTGAAAAATGGTTTACGCAAGCCCATAAAAAAGCTTATACTTTTTCTAAGAAGGGTCATAACACCAAAAGGATCATTAAGATACAATAGCGGCATTACCTTGCCATAATAATTCATACCTACTTTTTGCATCTTGTTGGGCTCTCCTTTAATGGTCTCCTTTATCTTTTCTAGGTTCCATTTAGCGCGCTGCCTCCATTTATCTTTTCGGGTAACAAAAACCACCATCTGTTGAGCCGTTTTGGCTGCCTGCTGATTTAGGCAAAGTGGCACCATTTTTTGAATGGCCTCAGTAGAATTGATCCAATAAAACTCCCACAATTGCATATTACTGCTGTTGGGTGAAAGTATTGCACGCTCCAAGCTTACACGAATTACCTCATCAGGAACTGGTGTTTGGGGATCAAAACTTCTGTTAGATCTGCGGAAATCAATTATTTTTTGAAAGTCTGTGTTCATTTTATCGGGCAGTGATTTTTAAATCAAAATAATAAGTGAATCTAAAAAGAAATTTACAGAAAAACGATTTACATATTGGAACATCTTTTGAAAGAAATCACAAAGCATAGCTTAGGCCCAATAAAAACCAAAAATGTATACAGTAAAAAACAATAAGCCGTCTTTTTTCATAAATTAGTAGTTTGGTTAATTAAAGACAAAAACATGTCAGAAAAAACTACATTATTCTCTGAATTTCAAGGAGTTTCAAAAACTGAATTTCAAAATCAAATCCTGAAAGATTTAAAAGGAAAAGATTATGAAGAGACACTCTTTCAAAAAAATTTCGAAAACCTGGAAATTGCTCCTTTTTATGTTGAGGCAGACCTAGATAATATAAATCATGCCAAATCACTTCCAGGAAATTTTCCATTTGTTAGAGGCAATAAAATAAAAGGCAATAATTGGGAAATAAGGCAGGATTTTAAGGTAAATGAAATAAAAGCTGCCAATAACAAAGCGTTAGATGCCCTGATGAAAGGCGTCGACTCCCTGGGATTTGAAATAGAGCATAGCGAGTTAACTCAAAATTTTATAGCAGAACTGCTCGAGGATATTTTATTGGAGCACATTTCTTTAAATTTTGTCTCCAATAACCAAAGTTTATCCATTTTAAAAGATTTTATAAATGAGGTAATAAAAAGAAAAATTGATACAAATCAAATAAAAGGCTCGGTAAATTTTGACCCACTTGGTCATTTGCTTTTGCATGGTAATTGGGCTGATGATGAGGAATTGGCAAAGCAGGATGCCTTTAATTTGGTTACACTTTTAAACAAGCACCTTCCCTTTTACAGAGGTATAAACATAAGTGCCGATCATTACCACAATGCAGGTGCTTCCATTACCCAGGAGCTCGCTTTTAGTCTTTTGCAAGCTAATTATTATTTGGAAAACCTCACCGAAAAAGGGCTGAAAATTGATGATATTACTTCTAGGATTCAGTTTACCTTCGCTACAGGTAGCAATTATTTAATGGAAATTGCAAAGTTTAGGGCATTTAGAATGTTATGGGCCAGATTAGTAGAACAATATCAACCTTTGCATACCTGCAGCATGGTAACATTTGTTCATGCTGTTACCTCAAAATGGAACCAAACTATTTTTGACCCTCATGTTAACCTGCTTCGCGCCACTACCGAAACCATGTCGGCGGCCATTGGAGGCGCTGACTCTATATTGGTTACCCCTTTTGATGCGGCCTATAAAACGCCCGATGAATTTTCGGAACGCATGGCCAGAAACAACCAAATTATATTGGCCGAAGAAGCTTATTTAAATAAAGTGGCCGACCCTGCAGGTGGATCCTATTACCTGGAAAATTTAACCGACTCCATGGCAGAAGCTGCCTGGAAGCTCTTTCAACAAGTAGAGCAAAAAGGTGGTTTTGTAGATGCTTTGAAACAAAACTTTATTCAAGAAGAAATTGAAGCAGTAGCTAAGCTAAAAAAACAAGCCTTCGAAAACGGAAAAATTGTTTTGGTAGGCACCAACAAATACCCTAATTTAAAAGAAGAAACCACGGCCAAGTTTGAAAATAATGGAACAGAAATTTCAGATAAAAAAACCTATATAAAACCTCTGAAACCATTCCGCTTGGCCTTTGATTTAGAAAAAAAACGATTTGAGGAATCAAAAATTCACGAAGCAAAATAACAGTAATTGCTTTTTGGACAAATTGTTAAACCTCAAAAAAATTAAACTATGAAAATTGATTTCTCAAAAATAACATACAAGTCGGAGATTAAACCTCAGGCAGCAGCCGATAAAGAAAATTCGCAAGATTGGATTACCTCCGAACA
>CANHPJ010000261.1 GCA_947462515.1 Bacteroidota bacterium
AGCAAAATATTAAAAACATCCGGATGTGCTTTCTCTATTTCATCCAACAGCACAACTGAATAGGGCTTTCTTCTCACAGCTTCCGTTAACTGACCGCCTTCCTCATATCCAACATATCCCGGAGGCGCTCCAACTAATCTGGAAACGGAGTGTCGTTCCTGGTATTCACTCATGTCTATGCGAGTCATGGCATTTTCATTATCAAATAAAAATTCAGCAAGTGCCTTTGCCACCTCCGTTTTACCAACTCCCGTTGTCCCTAAAAAGATGAATGAGCCAATTGGTTTTCTCTGATCCTGCAATCCAGCGCGACTCCTTCTAACAGCATCAGATATGGCTCCGATGGCTTCATGCTGACCAATGACTCTCTTATGCAATTCTTGTTCTAAATTAAGAAGTTTCTCTCTCTCGCTTTGAAGCATTTTACTAACCGGTATGCCTGTCCATCGGGCAACTACCCCTGCAATGTCTTCACTATCAACTTCTTCCTTAAGCATTTGCCTACCCGAAGCCTGCATTTGTGAAAGTTTAACTTTATATTCTTCTAATTCAGACTCTGCTTGCTTGAGGGTTGCATACCTAATCTCAGCAACTTTACCATAATCACCGGCTCTCTCTGCCTGTTCTGCTTCAAATTTTAAGCCATCTATTTTCTCTTTGGCTTTTTGTATTCCCTCCACAATATCTTTTTCTGTTTTCCATTGTGACCGCAAGCGTGTTCGTTCGTCATTCAAATTGGCAATCTCCTGGTTTAATCGAGATAATTTGGTTTCATCATTCTCACGCTTTATGGCCTCTCTTTCAATTTCTAATTGCCTGGTTTTTCTCTCAATTTCATCCAGTTCTACTGGCATGGAGTTCATCTCCAGCCTTAACTTCGAAGCTGCTTCATCAATTAAGTCTATGGCTTTGTCCGGCAAAAATCGATCGGTAATATATCGTTGCGAAAGTTCAACAGCAGCAATTATTGCCTCATCTTTAATCCTCACCTTATGATGTGCTTCGTATTTTTCTTTTATACCTCTTAATATGGATATGGCATCAATTTCATTGGGTTCTTCAACCATAACTTTTTGAAATCGCCTTTCCAGTGCTTTATCTTTTTCAAAATACTTTTGAAATTCGTTGAGCGTAGTTGCACCTATAGATCTTAGTTCACCCCTTGCCAATGCAGGCTTTAATATATTGGCCGCATCCATGGCGCCTTCGCCACCACCTGCACCAACAAGAGTATGTATCTCGTCAATGAATAATATTATCTCACCATCGGCACTAATTACTTCTTTTACAACCGATTTAAGTCTTTCTTCAAATTCACCTTTATATTTTGCACCTGCAATGAGCGCGCTCATATCCAGAGAATAAATCTGTTTTGTTTTGAGGTTTTCAGGTACGTCGCCATTTATGATTCTATGCGCTAAACCTTCGGCAATGGCTGTTTTTCCAACGCCCGGTTCTCCAACTAAAATTGGATTGTTTTTTGTTCTGCGTGATAAGATTTGTAAAACTCTTCTAATCTCTTCGTCTCTTCCAATTACCGGATCTAGTTTTCCGCTATGTGCCAGTTGGTTTAGGTTTATGGCATATTTGCTTAGTGCATTATAGGTTTGTTCTGCACTTTGACTTGTTACTTTTTCGCCTTTTCTTAATTCTGAAATGGCTTTTTTAAGCTCTTTTTCATTTACCCCATTATCTTTTAATAACTGCGCAATGGTATCTCCACTGGCCAATATTCCCAATAAGATATGTTCAATGCTAACATATTCATCGCCAAATTCTTTCAAATAAGCCTGCGCTTTAGTAAGGGCTTGATTGGCAGAATTGGATAGGTAAGGACTTCCTCCCGAAACTTTTGGGTAGGAGGTGAGTATACTTTCTAATGCTTTTGAAAAAATATTAAGATTTACATTTAGTTTTTTCAGAAGAAATGGGGTAACATTCTCATCAACTTGAAAAATGGCACTTAAAACGTGTCCATTTTCTATGACTTGATTGCTTTTTTCCTGAGCTATTTGCATGGCCTGTTGTATGGCCTCCTGCGATTTTATGGTGAAATTATTGAAATTCATTTTCTGATGTATATTGTGTTTATTCCTGGTTTTACAAATCTCAAATAATATTCCAAGTCAAAAAATGAGATTTATCAGTTAAATCAGATGATGAAAACAGAAAAAAAGTCATGTTTGTCAAGTGGTTTTTTGACAAAATGTCATTTTTTTACCCATGTGGATGGGTTTTGACCAAGCAGTTTTCTTAATATTTCATAAAGTTCTGGATAGTGTATGATAAATTGGTTTGGACTCTCAAAAAAATGCTCAACCATAACAGCAAAGAATTCCATTAGGTTAACCTGTGCATAAGCTCTAAAGTAGTTTTCTTGATCGTCTTTTAACTTAAAAAATGCCTTGGTTCCAACTTCTTTCCATTCATTGTAGTATAAGCCAAAATTTATGTCCATTTCATAATCTTTTTTAAAATTTATAAATAAAGCATGCGAGAATTCGTGCAGACCTAAATTGAGGTTGTCTGATGAATTATTATATCCTTCCAAAAAGTCAGGCCATGAAAACACCAATATACCCTTAGAATTGGTTTCACCTTTATGATAATGATGAGTTATCTTGGAGTAATATTGGCCCGGATAGACAATTATTTCATCAAAATAATTTAATTTATAATTGCTTAATCCAAAGGTAAGCTGAATTGCTGAGGCGGATATGAGGGTTATGATTTCTTCCGATAGTATTAATTCTTCTCTGGTTGTGAATTTTTTTGACCTAATAAATTTGGCTAAACGATTTCTAAATATTGGTTTTAAATATTCGGGTAGGTTTTTATAATAGTAAAAACGTCTGTTTAATATTTCTTCCTGATTTGACTTGAGTTTTGCAGGGTAGAGATCAAAATATTTGAAAGGATTATTATCCAACGAATTCACTATATAGGCCATAAAAATGGCTGATATGAGCCTATATAAATTTATTAATATAAAAAGAGCAATTAGGGATAATGGGATAATAAAAAGACTTTCAGACAAGTAGATTAAAATTTAATTTTCAAATTAATGGAATACCATAACGGTAGTCCCAATTTTATGCCTAAAGTATTTTTTTCAGAAGTCTCAAGTTATGAGAGTATTTTTTCAGTTCTTTATTATAGATACCATAATGATCTATTGTATCAATTCTTACTTTTCCACTGGCATGTATTATTTGATTTTCCTCCAAAATGATGCCCACGTGAATAATTCTTCCTTCTTCATTATCGAAAAAGGCAAGGTCGCCTGGTTCGGCTTCCTCAATAAAACTTAATGTTTGTCCAAGCTCCGACTGCTGATAGGCATCTCGGGGCAGTTTTTCTCCGGCAAGTTTGTATACAATTTGAGTAAATCCTGAACAATCAATTCCAAAGGGAGACTTTCCTCCCCATAAATAAGGAGAATTCAAATAGCTGTATGCAAATTCAATGATTTTATTTTTGTCAGAAACTTGAGAAGGAAGAACGCTGGTTCCCTCAAAGGCATATTCGTGACCCTCTAAATTACATACTTCTGCAT
>CANHPJ010000262.1 GCA_947462515.1 Bacteroidota bacterium
CCCATCTTTATCCGGACATCCTTTTAAAGCCGCCAGGCCCGCTTCATTCGGACAGTCATCATTTTTATCTGCTACGCCATCTTTATCCTTGTCTTTTTCCTTTTTAGGCCTTCCCATCGTAAAATTAATTCCAAACCTAACGTTGATGTTTTGTGCCTTGTAAGGAATAGGTATAGCCATACTAGATCCTGTTGGAGTGACTGCTGCAAGCTGCATAAGTGGTAAAATATTGTCAGAAACCATGTATAATTGAAAAGCAAAGAAATTCAATGAAAATCCTGCTCCGACATTATTATAACTTCTATTAATAACAGAATAAGATAAAGAGGCACTTATAAAGTTTCTAAATCTGGTATTGTATGATACGCAAAAACCAGGCATCATCGTTTTGTTTATGAATTCAGTCGATATAACAAGACCAGCTGAATTATTGTCGTTCAGGTGAAAGGCACCTCCCAAGATAATTTTTGGATTCAGATATTGCTTGTATGAGTTATAGTTTTCCTCTGTCGTTGCTATTTCTTTTATTGAGTCGATTAGATTGCTGGAAAAACTGGAGTCTTTACTTAATAAATCTTTTAGATCAAACCCGGAATATTTGAACTCGAAATTATCATTTTTTAAATTTTTAATATCTTCATTCCATTTTATATATCCCAGATCCTGCAAGGCTGCCGAAAAACTTAATTTGTTGTTTAGTTTGTAATTAGCTCCTAAATCTAGAGCTCCCCCCTTGTTGTTGTTATTCACATAATACATAGGATCCAATGTGCCGTTTATTAACTTATTAATTCCCGAGGAGTTTATTGTTAATCCTCCATCAATTGTTAAATCAAAGGTGGTTGAATCAGAAGTTAATCCCAGTTCACTTGTTGTAGTTATGTTTTCAAATCCGTTTAAATATTTCGCTCTCGCACCAATGGTAAGTTTGTTTTCCATAAACTCTCTAGCATAAGTCAGGGAATATTCCCTGTAATGGCTAAAGTTCAGTCCAAATCCATCAAAATCTGCTCTTGTTCCAAGCAGGCTTTGTCCATTTCCTTCGTTAATTAACTTGAATAAGGCTTGTGGATATGTAATGTTGGAATTTATTTTTTCATTCACAGAAATTCCAATGAAATTTTTTCCTGCCTTAAAGTTCAGACTGAACAAGTCTAAATTTAAATTTGCATTTATGTAATTCTTAGGTTTTAATTTGGAGACCAAGTTGTTCATGTCAATTGCCAATGAATCATCTGCTCTTTTTGTGATGATATCATTATAAGCAAAACCACTGTTCGATATATTTATATAATTGCTCGAAATGATTGGTAATCCTATATTTACCTTACTTCTTGGTAAAATGGCAGGGTTTAAGGAGTTAACCTGTGGTACGCTATTCATATAATACATGGACATCGACTGCTGTGCAATTGATGCCTGCAAGAGAGAAAACAACATTGATGCAATAAGTATGGACTTTTTAAGCATGTTTTTAATTATTATATATTTTTAACTTAAAGTTTTATTTTTCCTTGAATTTGAGCACCAAGTTTAATGTCTAGTTTATAGGAGTCAAAAAATTTAACTACCTTATATTCATCGGCTACTTTGCTGGTCTCAAGCTCTCCCCTTATTGCCATATATTTTGCCTTCCTTAAGTTCGCCGCCCTCGATTTTGAATACGTTATATCAGTGATTTTATTGGTTGCACTAATTACCTTACCATCTGAATTGATTTCTCCGGAAAGTATAAGTGCATTATAGTTTTTATCACCTGGTATAATGGGCGTGAATAGACTATCTAATTTTTGATAACCGGCATCCAAAAAGGTAACCTGAAGTCTAACATTCAGCGGGAACATGTTGGTGATGTTTGCCCTTAGTAAAAGCGATTCTATAATTGTGTCTGGTATCTCAGGAAAATTGAATGTGTCTGATATACTGAAACCATAGGCCGTTCCTTCCAATGGAAGTTCCAACTCTGGACTTATGGTGATTTTGCTTTTTTCAGTAATGAAATTATTAGCGTTAACATCGGGGTTTAATGTTATTTCGGCAGCATAAGAAAAGTTTTTCGGTGATGAGGATAATAATTTGGTTAGGTTAGGGGCATTTTCATTGTTAATTATAAGACTCAGCTTTCCTGGATCAGATGTCGGTGATAAAGGGGAGGGAATTATAAAAGGATTCGAGAAATCTTTCCCGGTAAATGGAAGTAGAGAAGTTACTGCATTGCCCTCTCCGCTTGTTGTTTCTAATGTTTTTATTTCGCCTTTAATTGGAATTCCAAGTGTGTTTTCTATGTTTACTCTAATAGTTGGATTTGCTAAACTAAATTTACCCATGCCCGGTGTAGATTTGTCAAAAAGTCCCAAAGCAATGGTATTCAAAGGCATCGATTGAACAAATTGACCAAAATAGCCATATAAAGCCTTAAATTTAAAATCACCGAGTGTTTGGGTTATTTCAATCTTGTCTGTTGAACTTATAGGTCTGGATCCTGAAACTTTTATTTCTGTAGAATAGGAAACCGGAATTTTATTATTTGCTAAACTCGCAGTATAATCCGATAAATCAATTCTTTTATTTACCAATACTAAAGGGCTATTCTCAGCATAAATAACCGGTACTTCCATTGTTATTGGTACCCCGTTTTTTTTGAATGATGGCAAATTAATTTTAACAGTGATATCGTGCTTGAAGCTCGATTTTATAAAAAATGAAAGATAGCCTGATTTTATCTCAATAGAATCTATTCTGGCTCCTTTAAATGTATTGTAAGATAATATATCATCAAAAATAGTCTTTATGGTTGTATCTTTTAGCGGATTTCCTATGCTTACCCCATTTGCTAATACCTTATTGAAAATTTGATCCGGCAATTGTATCAAATCATTACCTGGGGTAGAAAATGGCTCAGGTTTGTAGGTTAGCAGTAAAAGACCATCACTATTGGTTTTTATCAATGAACTATTTGCTTGAATTAGAAGCTCAGATAGTCCAAGTGACGAATTTACCAATGGAATAGCTAAACTCGGATTCCATTCTGAAACAGTTATTTTGTTTAAATCCTGTTCTTCTTTAATACATCCCTGAATAGTAATAATCCCCGAAAGTAAAATTGCTATTAAATATAATTTAAAAGTTGATTTCATTTTTATCATGATTTTTATTTTTATTCTCAATAGAAAATATAATTTAATTGGCAGATAGAGTTGTTGCGCGTTTTTTCTTACGGGATTTACAATTCAGCGTGTCAAAAATATAAAATATTTTACGTAAAGTAAGACTTGACAAAAAATATAATTTATGATTTTTGTTGATGGTTTTTACTTTATTTAAGTCTTTTAAAATCAAAGATTATTCATCCAAATAAAATAATGGTTTAATAGATGAATGGGGTTTAAATAAAATCAATACTTGTTAACTTGTGCATTAATGTGTTCGTTTTTTTTGTTGTAATTTTTTACAAATAGCAATTAATTCTGCATTCAACGTATATTTATTCAACAGGAAAATTTTTAAAGTTTTGAATAATGCCAAAGG
>CANHPJ010000263.1 GCA_947462515.1 Bacteroidota bacterium
GCTGAAAAATTAAAATATAAAAAAGGTATAGCTAATGCCTATAACAACCTGGGAAATATCTTTTCGGAAAGAGGTGAATTAAATGAAGCAACCAATTATTATGAGAAGGCTCTTAAAATCAGAAAAGAAATTAATGACAAAAAAGGAATCTCCATTTCATATAACAACTTCGGAACTATTTTTGAAGCGCAAGGCAATTATTTAGAGGCACTGAATAGCTATTTTTCATCATTAAAAATAAAGGAAGAAATTAATGATAAAAAGGGCATTTCGGTTTCATATAATAACATAGGAAGCATATATGAAAAACAAGGAAATTATGAGGAAGCAATTAAATACCATTTTGCTTCTTTGAAGATAAAAGAAGAAATCGGTAACAAAAAAGGAATTGCAATCTCATATGACAATATAGGTAATATCTATTCGGGCAAAGGCAATTTTAAGGAAGCCCTTCAAAATCACTTAATTTCATTAAAAATAAGAAATGAAATTGGCGATAAAAGAGGGATCGCCAGCTGCTATAAAAATATCGGCACCGATTATTTTATCCAAAATAAATTCACCGAGGCTATTCAAAACTATTCTAAATCACTTGAGATAAGCCGAGAAATTGGTGACAAATCAGGCATTGTCTCTTGCTACAATAAACTAGGGAAAATCTATACTCTGGAAAATAAACTTTCAGAAAGCAGAATATTCCTAAATAAAGGCCTTGAACTATCACTCGAACAGGGCACTAAAGAAGAAACAAGGGAATCTTACCTTAATCTTTCAAAACTTGATAGCGCCCAAAATAACATAAAGCAATCCCTAGCTAACTTTAAACTTTTCATATTATACCGCGATAGTATAATAAACGAGGAAAACACTAAAAAAGCCATGCAAACTAATTTTAAATATGAATATGAAAAAAAGGTCGCTTCTGATAGCATAAAAAACATAAATGAGAAAAAAATAAAAGATGCTCAAATTATTGCTCAGTCCGCGCAAATTAAGCAGGAACAAATAAAAAGATATGTCTTATATGGTGGCTTTTTCCTCGTTATCATTTTTTCGGGATTCATCTTTAATCGTTTCAAACTCACGCAAAAACAAAACACTATTATTGAACAGCAAAAATCAGAAGTAGAAAACCAGCGTGAACTTGCAGACAACAGGAGGAAACTAGCGGAAGAACAAAAGCAAATTATTGAAACAAAAAACAAAGAAATTATTGACAGTATTAATTATGCCAAACGAATTCAAAATGCTATGCTTACCGGACATAGCTACCTGAAAGACTGCCTGACGATTTCTAAAGAAAAAAATACTCATTACCCATATTTCATCTTATTCAAACCTAAAGACATTGTTAGCGGTGATTTTTATTGGTTCTATAAAAATCAAGACTCTCTTTTTTACATGACTGCTGATTGCACCGGGCACGGTGTGCCCGGTGGCTTCATGAGTATGCTAGGAATAAACCTCCTCAACGAAATAGTTATAGAAAAAGGAATACATGATCCTGGACTAATCCTTAATAAACTAAGAGAGGATATAATTAAATCATTAACAACCGACGAAGGTTTTACCCGAGATGGAATGGACGGCGTATTATGTAAATTAGACTTAAAAAATAACATGTTGGAATATGCCTCCTCAAATAACTCATTTTATATCTTGAGAAACAATCAAATAATTAAACACAAACCTCAAAAAATGCCCATTGGATTTTCTGAAGAACTAAAACCATTCATAACTCAATCCATTAAATTAAACCCTAATGACAAGATATATACTTTTACCGATGGTTACGCAGACCAATTTGGAGGAGTAAAAGGGAAAAAATTCCTATACAGACAACTGGAAGAAACAATTATTTCAATCGGTGAAAAACCATTAAATGAGCAAATGGAGATCTTAGAAAAAACTTTTAACGCATGGAAAGGTGACCTGGAACAAGTAGATGATGTATGTATGATTTCAATTCAAATATAATTCATTTATTACTCTTTGCTTTTCGGTTAATCTTAATTACATTTGCTTATCGTTCTTTAAAATAAAAACTTATCAAGAAAGACGGAGGGACTGAGCCCTATGATGTCTTGGCAACCCTATTTTAGTTTGTGATTTTTGAATATTCAAATCATAAATTTATGTTTAGAAGGTGCCAATTCCTGTCCGCAAACTGCGGAAAAGATAGGTCGGAAAAGGTGTATTTTCTATTCTGAAATATAAAAATCCCTTCCGGCTTTTCCGGAAGGGATTTTTTTTTGAACATTTTTATTTTTTAACTCTTTTAATGATTAGAATTAAAAGCTACTAAATTATTTAAACAACTCCCCAAACTGCCTCATAAAAGGTTTTTTGGATATAGACAAAACAAAATGGCAAATATTTATAACGAGCTTGAAAAAAGAATTTTAGTCCTGGATGGTGCAATGGGCACCATGATCCAAGAATACAAACTCGAAGAAAAAGATTACCGCGGAAACCGTTTTAAAAATTATCCGAAAGATTTAAAAGGCAATAACGATTTACTCTCTATAACCCAACCTGAAATAATTGAAGCAATCCACAAAGCATATCTCGATGCTGGCGCTGACATTATCGAAACCAACACATTCAGCGGCACTTCCATAGCAATGGCAGACTATGACATGCAGGATCTAGCCTATGAATTAAATTTTGAATCTGCTAAAATTGCCAGAAAAGCCGCAGATGAATATACATTGAAAAACCCTGACAAACCGAGATTTGTAGCCGGTGCAATTGGCCCAACAAACCGAACAGCTTCTATGTCCCCGGATGTTAATGACCCCGGTTTTAGAGCTGTAACTTACGATGATTTAACAGAAGCTTACACCGAGCAGATTAGAGGATTGATTGATGGCGGATGCGACATCCTTTTGGTAGAAACAATATTTGATACCCTTAATGCCAAGGCTGCCCTATTTGCAATACAAACTTATTGTGAAAAAATTGGTAAAAAATACCCCGTAATGATTTCGGGAACCATCACGGATGCAAGTGGAAGAACGCTCTCAGGACAAACCACCGAAGCATTTCTGAACTCGGTTTCACATGTCGATTTATTGAGTATTGGATTAAATTGTGCCCTGGGGGCTCAAGAAATGCGACCTTACGTAAAAGAATTATCCGAGAAATCTCCTTTCTATGTTAGCGCATATCCAAATGCCGGCCTGCCCAATCAGTTTGGAGAATATGATGAGACTCCTGAAATGATGTGCGATCATGTTCATGATTTTGTGGAAAACAAATTCTTAAATATCGTTGGAGGTTGCTGCGGCACTACCCCGGCTCACATCAGAAGAATTGCCGCGATGGCAGAAAAAGCTATGCCACGCAAAAAACCGCTTATCGATCCTTTAATGAGACTAAGCGGCCTGGAGCCGGTTACTCTTACAGACGAAAGTAATTTCATGAACGTTGGTGAAAGAACCAATGTTACCGGTTCTCGTAAATTTGCAAAACTTATTATTGACGGTGATTACGAAGGAGCATTAGCCGTTGCCCGCGATCA
>CANHPJ010000264.1 GCA_947462515.1 Bacteroidota bacterium
AACCAGGAACCTCCTGAAGTAACAATTGAAGTCCAGCTGCATGAATTTGCTGCACTAACTAAAATAACATCTTTATATGAACTTGAAGATGCGTTCGGACAAGTGTAAGAAGCTTGGTTAAGCGTATAAGAACATCCACCCACTGCTGCTGTTCCCGGTTGTTTAATAGTTAAAATTTGTCCTCCAATGTCAATCGTACCTTCTCTTTGAACAGATGAAGAGTTTGCTTGAACAAATATTGAAACATCAGCAGCCCCAGGCCCTTTAGACGATGTGCTTAACCAATCTGAACCTGTTTTAACAGTTGCTGACCAATCGCAAGTTGAGCCTGCCGTAACAGAAGCAACTTTGGAATAAATTTTAGCAGTATTATTATCACAAGTAAATGAAGAGGTTGAAAGCGAATAGGTACAAGTGTTACCACCACCAGAACTGTTTCCCGGCTGAGTAATGGTTATTTTTTTGCCGTTTATTGTTATAGTACCGGTTCTTGCAGTATTTGATGTGTTTTCGGTAGCACTTATCGTTACGTCACCAGCTGAACTTCCGCTTGAAGTACTAGATAACCAGGTGCTATTGGCATCTACAACAACTGTCCATGGACAATTTGAAGCACTTACCGACGCAACTTTTACTGCGTTTGCTGCAGCACTGCTTGGTAAATCGAAGGTGCTAGCAGATAAAGTAACGGGACATTCCACCTTTATGGATATGAATGATGAATCGCTGCAGAATTTTGCTGTCCAAGGCCAAAGGAAACTGTAAGGATTAACCTTGAAAGTTCCGGGAGTAGCATATTTTTTTGAAACAGGATTTGAAAGCGTTTTCAAAGTATCGCCTGAAGCAAAAATATATTTTGATGTTATTATACCTGCTGTGTCAAATTCGGCAGACCCTATTGTTCTCCAGTATAAGTCACTATTTAAAAGTGGATTTAAGGCTTGTGTGTTGTTACTGAAAGTAACAGAATCACCAACCTGAACAGTTAAATCTGATGTTGAGCTGTTTGATCCGCTTTTTGCAGAAAAATCTGCTTTGAAATCGTAAGAAATCTGAGGCACGTTGTAGAAATCAAAACCACCTTGATTTTGCAATACCGTATCCGCATTTACATCGATAGTCAATATAGTGGATGCAGGCAAGTAAGGTAAGGTGGCTGATGAAAAAACTTTAGGATCCTGAGAAGTGCCAAAGTTCAAACCATTCAATCTAGTGTTGGTCATTGCCAAACGGAAGCTATCAACAGTAGTAGCCATTGAATAATTAATATATACTGTATCAGATGTTACAACCGGTTTGTTAAATTTACATAACACATTTAAGAAAATACCGGAAGTTTTTATATAAAAACTATCTACACTTAAAACATTAGCGAAGCTTTTGTCATAAGCTGTTACAATTATTTTACTGCTATCCTGTCCGGCAGGTTTTGCAATAGTATCTTTTATTGATCTTGCTTTCAAACCTATTTTGTTAATTGTAGCTGTTTTGGACAATGGAATCATGTGGAAAAACTCTTTTTTCCAGGTAATATTTCCTGCCTGCCCGGTTTTACAGGTTTGTCCTGTAAAAGTAGCTGAATCATATTTTAAAACAGCACTAGTTGAAGGATTAATGATTTGATTGGTTTTACTAAATTCATTTACTTCATAGACAATTCTGTTGTGATTTTCAACATAAAAATATGACCAATCATCTACGCGAGATGCAACTCTGCCGGAAGCTTTCGTTTGAAACCTCGGAGTAAACTCACTTTTTTCCTGAGTTTCTGAAATCATCGGAGAAAAGCCTTGGGTTGTAGTTTTATTTGCATTGATTTTTACCTCACTTAGCCACTGATGAACTTTCATCCCATTATTTTGAGCGTAAGAATTCAGCAAAACAAAAATAAATGAAGCGAGTAGTAGAATTTTTTTCATTGAAAAGGATAATTTTAGTATAAATATTTTAAACAACTCACAAAGTTAGTTTTTTTTTACAAAAGCGCAACCTTTGATTTCAACTATGCCACAACTGCAAAATCAGTCTCCAAGCGGGAGATTTTATTTGGAAATATAAAATTACTTCGATTAGACAATCGGCTTTTAAGGCTTACCGGCAATTCTTTTAATATTTTAATTAATTTAGCCCGAACAAATTACATTACTCATGCACCAAATACTTTCGTTCATAACCTGGAGTGTTGAACCAGAAATTATCAAAATAGGATCATTTGCCCTAAGATGGTACGGACTGCTCTTTGCAACCGCTTTTTATGCGGGCTTTATCATCATGACTAAAATATTTAAAGAAGAAAAAGTACCCTTAACAGAACTTGACAGCCTGGTGATGTACATGGTTATTGGTACGGTGTTAGGAGCCAGGCTAGGCCATTGTTTTTTTTATGATTTTGATTATTATACTTCTCATCCACTGGAGATATTCAAAATTTGGGAAGGCGGACTGGCTAGTCACGGTGCAGCAATAGGAATATTGATTTCAATGTATATTTATACCAAAAAAACAAGCACGAAATCATTTTTATGGACAGCAGACAGAATTGTTATTACTGTTGCCTTGGCTGCTTTTTTTATACGTATGGGAAACCTTATGAACTCCGAAATAATCGGTCATACTACCACGCTGCCTTGGGCCTTTATTTTTACTCGCATTGATGAACTTCCCAGGCATCCAACACAATTATATGAGGGCATTAGCTATTTATTTATTTTTGTTGTCTTATATCGAATTTACTGGAAGGAAAAAGGAAATCTTGGCGAAGGCAAGTTATTTGGTTTGTTTTTAATGTGTTTATTTACAGTGCGGTTTTTCGTGGAATTTCTAAAAGAGAACCAGTCTGAATTCGAAAACGGCATGTTTTTGAATATGGGTCAATTACTTAGCCTTCCGCTTATCATTACCGGAGTTTATTTTTATAACAAGGCACTCCATAAACCAGTTAATTAACTTCTATTGATGTTTAATTAACGAAAAAACTCGAAGAAAAAACGTAATTTGCATTGTAATTTAGTTTGTGAAATATGGCAGGTGTAAATAAAGTAATACTAGTTGGGAATTTAGGCAAAGACCCTGAAGTTAAATATTTGGAAGGTGGCGTTGCAGTGGCAAAATTTCCGCTGGCAACTACCGAAACATTCAAAGATAAAAGCGGTGTAAAAAAAGAACAAACAGAATGGCACAACATAGTACTTTGGAGAGGCTTGGCAGAAGTTTCAGAAAAATACCTCAAAAAAGGAGACACGGTTTACATAGAAGGCAAAATTAGGTCTCGTTCATTTGATGACAAAGATGGTGTAAAAAGATATTCTATTGATATTGTGGCAGAAACGCTGAATATGCTTAGCAAAAAAAGAGAGGAAAACACAATAAATAATTCTTCAGGAATACCAAATGCACCAGCCAAAAGCCCATCGCTTGATGACCCGACCGATGATTTACCTTTTTAATCATTTTATTAACTAACTCTATCACCCTTGGACCTCGCTGCTTACCTTAACTTACATATATTTTCATCCATCAT
>CANHPJ010000265.1 GCA_947462515.1 Bacteroidota bacterium
CATAACTAGCAGCTAATCCAATAGTAAAGAGGGAACTTTCAAAATATCCGGCCTTGACAATGGCTATGACTGCCGCTAAAATGCACCAAGCTGTCAAATCATCTATTGCAGCGCAGGTTATTATCATGGAACCCAGTTTTGATTTTGCTAAACCTCTTTCCTGTATAATTCTTGCCAATACAGGAAAAGCCGTGATACTCATTGCAATGCCTATAAAAAGTCCGAAGGGAAGAAAGCTGACATTTTGAGGAGCGAAGCTTTCGAAAATAAAATAAGCAAAAATTAAACCTAGGGTAAATGGAAAAACGATACTGGAAAGACTTATCACCATTGCTTCATGAGCTCTGTTTTTAAGGACTTTTAAATCCAGTTCCATTCCAACAACAAACATGAATAGTATTAAACCTATCTGACTGAGAAACTGTAGGTTACTTAGTGATTGTACTGGAAATAAAAACTCAGAAAACTCCGGGAAATACATTCCAATGAATGAAGGACCTAAAAATACTCCGGCAATAATTTCACCTATTACTGCTGGTTGACCAATCTTTTTACACAGAAAGCCGAAGATTTTAACCACAACCATAATTGTGATTATCTGTAATAAAAGAATGGCAAGCGGATGATTTAAATTATTTTTATAAGTTTCTATAAACTGACTCCATGGAGAATTTTCTGCTTTACTGAAATGATCGACAATTTTAAGGCTTGAATGATCATTTCCTAAATGCATAACTGAATATATGACGGCACCAAACCCAACAATTAGACCTACATATAAAAGTAAATTTCTAAAATTCATTCTAACAAATTTATTGTAATGAAAATACTTAACATTATTTTAAGAAGATAAATTTAAGGAAAAGTTCAATCTAATTAGGCAATTATTAATCAATCAATTAAAAAAATAAGCAATATTTACTCTGAATTTGTATACCTTTTGTATTTAAATATTAATTTTATGTTTCAATGGAGATTTTTAATTGAATACTTATTTCCAATGGATTGAAATAAGTTGAATCAAAATAAAATATATAAGTAATAAAAAGCCTTGAAATTTCAAAATACATATACTTGTTAAACCTTAAAACACCAATTTTGGAAAAATTAACGATAGCCATAGATGGATTCTCATCATGTGGAAAAAGTACAATTGCAAAAGCTCTTGCCTCCGAATTGGGATATAACTATGTTGATACAGGGGCAATGTACAGAGCAGTTACGCTATATTGTATAAAACAAGGTTGGATTCTAGACCATAATATTGATAAAGAAAAGCTTGTTAAATACTTGAGTAAAATTCACATTAAATTTAAATTCAACTCAGAGACCAAACTTTCAGAAACATATCTTAATGATCAAAATGTGGAAAGAGAGATTCGTTCTATGGAAATTTCAGACCATGTAAGCAAAGTAAGTGCAATTAAAGAAGTTAGACATAAATTAGTCAAATTGCAGCAAGAGATGGGTAAAGATAAAGGGGTAGTGATGGATGGGAGAGATATAGGCACTGTAGTTTTTCCAGATGCAGATTTAAAACTTTTTATGACCGCTGATATAGACATAAGGGTGTACAGAAGATACGATGAACTTACCTCTAAAGGAGAAAAGGTTACCTTCAATGAGGTAAAGGAAAATCTATCGAAAAGGGATTTTGATGATACCAACCGTAAAGATAACCCATTAAGAAAGGCAGAAGATGCTATTGTTCTGGATAACTCTGATCTTAACAAGCAGCAACAACTAGATTTCGTTGTAAAAATTATAAAAGATTATCACCTTTTAAATCCTGGAGAGTAATCCATAATTACAAATATTTACTCCAGATAATGTTCTTGTAAATCTCATCGATAGTTTTCCAGTTTAATAAACTCCAAAAATTAGATACGTATTGTTTTTTGTCATTATTATACTTGAGGTAATACATTCTTTCCCACATATTTATCGCAATTATCGGGGTTCCTTCAATATTTAAGCTCCTCATTAAGGGATTCTCTTCGTTTTTGGTAGACACAATTTTCAAATTATTATGACTATCAATCACTAACCAGGCCCAACCAGATCCAATAATTGCTAAAGCAGCTTTTTCAAATTCATTTTTAAATTGTTCAAAGGAATTAAAACTTTTGTCAATTTCACTCATTAATTCGGTCGATAAATCACCACCGCAATTTGGAGTAATTATTTTCCATAACAGTGAATAATTATAATATCCTCCGGCATTATTAAGTAAATCCTTGGAATATTTGTTGTCGGTTTCAAAAATTTGAGTTAATGAAACATTTTCTAAATTAAGTTCCTGAATTATTATATTCAAATTATCCACATATTCGCGATAATGATAGTTATAGTTTTTCTCAATTGTTTCCTTGTCTATATATGGATTAAGAGATTCAAGAGAAAAGGAGAGAGGTGATTGACTATAAATTTGTATTGGCAAGTCCTGTAATTTCATTTTATAAGTTTTTAAAGTATTAAGAAATTTTTACGTTATAATTTGTATGTTTAAGGAAAATGTATGCTTCGTTTAAAGTTTAAAAAGTATTAAATTATAACTTTTAACATTAAAAATAATGCCAACATTAAGCAGTTAATAATTTTATATTTGAAGATAGATTTCAAATAAATCGTCATTATAGTTTATAATTATGGAAAAAAAATCGGGTTATAATGGAAGTAAAAACTGGAAAGTCATTTGTACAAATGATGGATCAAAATCTATTTATATACCGGAGTTAGATGAGCATTACCATTCCTTTCATGGGGCAATGCAAGAATCTATGCATGTGTTTATTAGCGCTGGATTTGATTATGTTTTGGAAAACACTGCCACAAACAAAATAAAAATTCTAGAAATAGGATTTGGAACCGGTCTTAACTGTTATTTAACTTATATACAGTCATTTATAAAAAAAACTGAAGTATGTTATCATGGTATTGAAGCATTTCCCTTGAGAGATGATATTATTGAGGAACTGAATTATCAGAACTTACTGGGGTTAAACGATGACTTGGATTCATTTATGACCTTACATAAAACACCATGGAATATACAGAATCAAATTTTTAAAAATTTTTCCTTGTTAAAAATTCACAAAAAGGTTCAAGATTTGATTTTAGATCAAGATTTCGATTTAGTATATTTTGATGCATTTGGTCCAAAAGCACAAGAAGAAATGTGGACAGAAGCTATATTCAAACAAATGTTTCAAGCACTTAAGAAAGGTGGAATATTAGTAACGTATTGCGCAAAAGGAGAAATAAAACGTACACTGAAAAGTATAGGTTTCATTGTTGAATCTATTCCAGGACCTCCAGGAAAAAGAGAAATGACAAGGGCGATAAAAAGTTAATATTTCAAAAAATAATATGCTTTATTGATAGTTTTTTAAAATTCTATTTAACATAATATAAATTATAAGACATTTATTGTTTCAAAAAAATCGGTAAAATATCACTGTAATATTCAGGGTTTAACTTTTTGGAATTGCAACTC
>CANHPJ010000266.1 GCA_947462515.1 Bacteroidota bacterium
AATTCGTCATTTTTATAATCTTCTTCTCAGTCGGTATAATATTTTTACTCCGATTGTTTTACATACAGGTTATAGATGACAAATATAAATTAGATGCAAACAACAACGTATTGCGCTACATGACCGATTACCCTGCCAGAGGGCTCGTACATGATCGCAATGGCATCCTTATGGTTTATAATGAAGCAGCATATGACTTAATGGTAATACCACGCCAGGTTAAAAACTTCGACACTCTGGGTTTTTGTAAACTTATTGGTATAGACACCACCATCTTTAACGAAAAACTCGACAAGGCAAAAAAATATTCCACTTTTAAACCATCACTATTCGAAGCACAGTTTTCTGCCAGAACTTACGGCCAAATACAAGAAAAACTATATAAGTACCCTGGTTTTTTCGTCCAAAAAAGAACACTACGCTATTATCCTCAAAAATCATCGGCTCACCTCTTGGGTTATGTGGGTGAGGTAGATGAGAAAAAAACATCTAAAAATCCATATTATAAAAGTGGCGACTATATCGGTGTTAGCGGTATAGAAAGCTCCTACGAAGAAGATTTAAGAGGAGTGAAAGGTTTAAGGGTAGTTATGGTAGACGTGCATAACCGCGAAAAAGGATCGTTCAAAGATGGTATTTACGATACCATTGCCAGCTCGGGTAAAAACCTTGTCACCAGCATTGATTCCAGACTGCAGTTATACGGAGAAAAATTGCTTCAAAATAAACGCGGAAGTATTGTAGCCATTGAGCCTTCAACCGGTGAGATATTGGTTTTGATAAGTAATCCTTCTTACGACCCCAACCTGTTGGTGGGTAGAGAAAGAGCCAAAAACTACCGCAAACTGGCACTGGACAGCTTAAAACCTTTGTTCAACAGAGCATTAATGGCTCAGTACCCTCCCGGATCTACCTTTAAATTATTGGGTGCGCTCATGGGACAGCAAGAAGGTATAATAACCGATAAATCAAGAATACCCTGCAACTTCTCCGTGGGCAGCAAACACATTCACTGTCACCCTCATCCCGGACCTGCAGATCTTACAGCATCGATACAGTATTCCTGCAATCCATTCTATTGCCATGTATTTACCAGAATAATTAACAAATATCCTACCGCAGAAACAGGTTATAATGTTTGGAAAACCCATGTAAACAGCTTTGGCTTAGGCACTAAATTCGATAGCGATTTAACCAATGCCTTAAAAGGACTGGTGCCTTCTTCAAAATATTATGACAGATACCATGGAAAAGGAAGATGGAAAGCCGCCACTATTTTCTCATTGGGAATTGGACAGGGAGAAATGGGGGTAACACCGCTTCAAATGGCCAATTATTGTGCCACCATAGCAAACAGAGGATATTACATAGCACCTCACGTTGTAAAATCCATCAATGGAAAACTAAATCCGAAATTCACCAAGAAAAACTATACCACCATCCAATCTAAATATTTCGGCCCGGTAATAGAAGCAATGCATCAAGTGGTTGAGGCAGGAACAGGAAGAGGTGGAAGGATAGAAGGAATACCATTTTGCGGAAAAACCGGGACAGCTCAAAATCCGCATGGTAAAGATCACTCCATTTACATCGCCTTTGCACCGAAAGACAATCCGAAAATTGCTATTGCCGTTTACGTTGAAAATGCCGGTTTTGGTGCTACTTGGGGTGTTCCTATTGCCAGTTTGATGATAGAAAAATATTTAACAGGAGTGGTAAAAAGACCTGATCTTGAAAAACGAATGATTGAAGCAGATTTAATACATTCAGGAAATAAAGTAATTGAACCATAAAGTATTTATGAGAGAGCAAAGAAGCGTTTTACAGGATATTGATATGGTAATAGTGGGTTTATACCTGCTATTAGTCCTAATGGGATGGCTAAATATTTATGCTGCCGTTTACAATGAGGAACACAAAAGCATCCTGGACATGTCACAAAACTACGGTAAGCAGCTGATGTGGATAGGCACCGCACTAATGCTTGCATTTATTATACTTACCATTGATGGAAGTTTCTATGAAAAATTTTCATTTACCATATTCATATTTTCTATTCTCATCCTCATATCGGTTCAGTTTATAGGTATTGAAATTAAAGGTTCGCGATCGTGGTTTGCAGTAGGCGAATTCCGAATACAGCCGGCAGAGTTCGCCAAATTTGCAACATGCCTCGCTCTAGCCAGTTACCTCAGCGACCAAGCCAGCCGAATGGAGAATTTCAAAACAAAAGTGATGGCCGGAATTATTGTAGGACTACCTGCTCTACTTATCATTTTACAGAATGAAACAGGTACTGCACTTGTTTTTGGTGCTTTGATATTTGTATTATACCGCGAAGGATTATCAGGAAACATCCTATTGTTTGGATTATTAATAGTGGTGCTCTTTATCCTCACGCTACTGTTCAACAAAATGGCTATGATATATATACTCTCTGGGGTAGCCATAACGCTCTTTCTTTTGATGCGCAAAAAACTAAAAAACATAATCACCCTCGCCGCTGTATTTACCATAGTATCCGGCTTTGTTTACAGCGTTGACTATATGTTTGAAAACAAACTTCAGCCACATCAAAAGCGAAGAATCAATGTGCTTTTAGGCAAGGAAACCGATATTAAAGGTGCGGGATATAACGTTAATCAGTCTAAAATTGCAATTGGCTCCGGAGGATTTATTGGAAAGGGCTACCTGCAGGGCACTCAAACTAAATATGATTTCGTGCCGGAACAAAGCACCGATTTTATCTTTTGTACTATCGGAGAGGAATGGGGATTTGTTGGTTCTACAGTTGTAATAGCACTATTTATTTTCCTGCTGATACGGATAGTCACCGTGGCAGAAAATCAAAAGTCGCCGTTTAGTAGAATTTATGGCTATGGGGTGGCTTCCATATTGTTTTTTCACCTGGTAATTAATATCGGAATGACTATTGGCTTGGCGCCGGTTATTGGTATTCCACTGCCATTTTTCAGCTATGGAGGTTCCTCTTTATGGTCCTTTACCATCTTGCTGTTTATCTTTATTCGTTTAGATGCTTATCGCTTACAAGTACTGAAATAAATCAGCTGTTTTTCTGATCCGTTTTATCAAACAGCGAAATGGCAAACGAGAGTATTAGACTAAATAAAAGAGCCCACCAAAAACTGCTTACCTCAAAGCCTTCAATGAGATAGTCGGCAAATAAGATTATTACCGCGTTTATAACCAATAAAAACAAACCAAGGGTTAACAAGGTAATAGGAATGGTAAAAAGTATCAACAGGGGCTTTAAAAAGGCGTTGAGAAAGGCAAGCACCAGGGCTACAAACAGAGAAACCTTCAAACTATCCACATGAACACCGGGCAAAATATGGGCTATTACCAAAACACAAATTGCGGTATATAAAATTTTGGCTAAAAACCTCATCAGCTATTTTTTTTAATTATTGTAAAGAAAGTGGTTTACCTAAGTAATAATCCAATATTTTGATCTTGAAAACATAATC
>CANHPJ010000267.1 GCA_947462515.1 Bacteroidota bacterium
GCTCCCGAAGAGCAATAGTTAGCCAGGTTGGTTAACTGAACAGCATTTGAACAATCATCTCCCTGAGCTTTTAAAAGGGAGACGATGCCCAATGAAAAAAACCATAGTAAAAAGACTTGTTTTTTCATTTTCAACTAACCATATTAGTTCTATCTTATAAGAGTTACATGACCTGTAAATACTCGCTCTTTACCTTTTTTATTAACCGGCTCAACAGTGATAAGGTATACGTATACATCTTCATTAGCTTTTGTATCACTACCATTCACGCCACCATTCCATGTTTTTTCTATGTCTTTTGATAAAAACACTTCATTTCCCCATCTGTCGAAGATGCGCATCTCATATTTAGTAAATCCAAATCCTTTTGGGCTGAACTCATCATTTTTACCATCATTATTAGGAGAAAAAGCATTAGGTATAAATAATGCCAGCTCATCTTTAATGGTGATGGAAATTTGAGTACTATCATAGCAATAGTATGTTTTACCTTTAACCACGTTTGCATTCTTTACAGCCAGATGTATTGGATATACTCCGGTGTCAGGGAAAGTAAAAGTGCTTCTTTCGTTGGTGTCTGTTCCCAACTCGGCGAAATTCCACAAATAGGTTTTGATATTATCGTGCGAGTCGGTGCCATCAAAAACAATGATAGGATTGAAAATAGACTTTTCTATGGCTGAAGGTGTAATTATTGGAATAGGATTTTTAACCACTTCAAATGTGTCTGTAACACTATTTACACAGCCATTTACATCCGTAACTTTAAGAACAGGATAATATATGCCGGAGTTGGCAAAAGTCTGAATAGATTTTCCTATTCCATTATCTGCTTTGCCTGCAAATTTCCATTCGTATTTTACCATGGAACTGTTATGCTTGGTATTATAAATTATCAAGGTGTCGTTTTGGCAAACAGCATCTTTTGAAAATATTTCAACATTTGGCAGTGGCTTAACAGTAATGTTAATGTTTTTGCTGTCTGAATTTCTACAGTTGTCCATTGCAGTAACTTTGTAGGTATATATTTTTTCAACTGCATTAATGGATGTAGCAGAGGTGGATCTTCCCAAATAGGCAATATCTTTAAGGGTTGCCATAGGGCTCCATGTGAATACAAAAGGAGAGCTTCCACCGGTAACATTGGCAACCAGTTTTGTAGAGTCTCCCAAACAGGCGGTCAGGTTGGTGTCGCCAGGAATTACCACGGTAGGATTTGCGAACACATTAATGGTTTTTAGAATCGGTGTATTAAGATTGCAGCTGTCTTTAACAGAAATAACCGTTACCCCATTAATTAATTTAGTATAGACTGAATCTCTGGAAGGAGCTTGTGTTTCCCATGTGAATTTTTTAACACCTACAGCACTTAGGGTGGCAATTGTTCCGCTGCAAACGGTGTCGGGTCCATAAACTTTAAAGACAGGAGCAGGTAAAATACTTACTACAGTATCTGTAATACATTCTGTAATATCATCTTTAACAGAAAAAACATATGCTCCCGGAGCCAATCCGCTGAAAGTATTTATTGGGACGAATGTTCCCCTGTTGTCTTTAGAGTATTGCCAATTGGTTGTTCCTGAGCCACCGGTGGCGTTAAGTGTAACCTCACCATTATTTATAGCCGGGCAGTTTTGATTTTTGAGTTTGGCAACAGTTATTTCAGGAGAGGCAATTAAGTTTATTTCCACCGGTTTTATTTCAAAACAGTCTGCATTTGCAAGCTTTATATAATAAATACCAGATTTACTCAAGGCTTTGGCATCAGGCAGGGAATCAACAGAAAGACTGTCCATCCAATAGGTGTAGGTACCACCGGCCAATAGACTACCGGCTGTAATAGTAGGGATAGTTATATCAATTTTGCTTGAAGCGCAAATAGTATCTGGATTAGTGATTACTAATTTAGGACAATTACAGTTGTTTGTTATGGTAAGTGTAATGGTTGTATCGAAGGTACAGCCATAATCATCTTTAACAGTGTATTTATAATCTGTGTGGGTCATATCAGTAGGCACAATACAAACTTTTTTACCAGACTGACTGACAATGTCGCTGCCTGTAACAGCAGACCAAATTTGGCTATCAAGAACAGGTTCAATAGGAGCAGAGTTTGGTAATAATGAAGGATCTAAATTTAAAGTCCAGCTGAATACAGTACCATCATCATTTTTATAAACATCTTCCACTTGTAATATCCAGGTTCCGTTGATGTCAGAGCCAATCAATTTAGAGAACTGATCAATAGGAAGATAATCACCTGCAGGCAGTTGATAGCAAGGAGGGTTTCCAGCTGAAGCAAATCCGGCATCGGCAGTAGTTTTCCATGTTTCAGCAGCGCCGGCATTAAAGCAATAATCAAGCCCTTGACCTCTGGCAACGGCGGTTGCGCTTGAAGGCGGCCAAGAACATGCACCAGCAAGAGCAGCACCACCCATTGTTGGGAATCCCAATACTGTGGCTTCTCCTCCTCGATTGTGTAGCACTACTTTTTGACCTGTTGGTGATATCAGAGTTACAATGATATCATCTGTTGCAGAATGCTCCATGTTAGCGCAAATGCTCAATAAATCAGTTGCTTTAGTTATTTTCTGTCCTACACCATATCCTTTTATAACAATTGGTATTTTAACTACAGCATTTTCAACCGGTATGTCTGTAATAGGAGGCGGGTCAATTATATTTACCGGAGTTTCAATAGGCCATGTAACCACTCCATCGGTACAAAATTGTTCATTTAAGCAGGCAGTTCCGCCAAGGGTGCCGTTAAAGTTAGGCTTTGTACCAATAAGTATTTGAGTTGTTATGGCATTGGTGCTAATGCAACCATCGGCATTTGTAACCACCAAGGTAGGAAAGTATCTGCCTGGTTTGCTATATACGTGAGGAGAACTAGGGGTAGTATTTGTTACCGGAGCAGATCCATCGCCAAAGTCCCAGGTATAGGAGCTGATACCTCCTGTGGCATTTGCTGCAGAGGTGGATCCATCGAAAGTTATTGATGCATCTAAACAAGCTTTAATAATTTTTTGGGTTCCAAATTCGGTGGTGGTTTCAGCTGCCACGGGTGTTTTACATGACTGGTAGCATGATACATCGGCTACCCAGCCGGCAGATTCTCCCGCGCCATCACTTTCATAATGAATTGTTAAACAGCCGGAGGTATTTCCTATGCTTGCTTTAACTGGAGCAGAAGGCAATGTAGTTGTTTTATATTCTTTAAATAGTTGTGGATCGCTTAGGCTTTTTCCATCATGAATAGTCAAGACATCTTTAAGGTCTAATAAATCCAGAACCCGGAATGTTATTTGAGATTTTTTAGCGGTATCGTCCGGGCAAATGGTATAGGTTAAGTCTTCATCGCTGGAGTAATCAGCTAGTGAATCGCCGGAGTCGGTAAATACGCAATCACAGGTGCTAGTACCTCCATTTTGCATGGCACAAGGACGAGGAACAGGAGGAGGGTTAGGAA
>CANHPJ010000268.1 GCA_947462515.1 Bacteroidota bacterium
CTTGAAGTTTTATGCGTTCGGCTATTAAAAAGTTTTCCCATAGGGCACCTTTATCCGTTCTTAAATCTAATGGATTAAGGTTATTGATAATCATATTTCGAATTCCGTTATCGTAAAAATATATTTTTCTATTGTTTTTGATTTCATTGCGTTGGTTTCGGCTGAAGCTATTAAGCCTAAAAACAATGAAGACTTTTTCTAGCAAATCGATGTATTTTGCAACTGTGGCTTTATCAATTTCTAATAAATTGGCGAGTTCATTGTATGAAACCTCGCTACCAAGCTGCAGCGCCAGCGCTTTGAGTAATTTATCGAGCAAGTCGGGCTTTTTAATTCCGGTTAGTGCCAGTACATCCTTATATAAATAGCTTGAGGTTAGTTGTTTGAGCATTTCACGTGCACCTGATCTATTGTTGATTATATCTGGGTACATTCCGAAAATCAATCGTTCCTCCAATTGAGCACTTGCCTCCACGTAGCCAACATGATTTTCGAATTCTTCCCAACTAATTGGAAATAGGTGATATTCGAATTTACGACCTGTCAAGGGTTCCTGAGTAGAATTGCTTATTTCCAATGCAGATGAACCGCTGATTAACAATTGAACTTCTTTAAATTGATCGGTTATTATTTTTGCAATAAGCCCCACATCTGTTATTCGTTGCGCTTCATCGATGAAAACCCATTTGTATTTACCAATAATGGATTTTAATTTGGAGCTACCTGCCTTATTCAATAGGTCTCTTACCTCCGGGTCGTCTCCATCGAGAAATAAAAAATCTTTATCCTTTAGGCATTCAAGTAATAAGGTGGTTTTTCCTACCTGGCGTGGCCCTAATAATACAATCGCTTTACCCTTGTTGAATCTCTCGTTGAGCGTTTGGAATAAATCTCTTTTAATCATAATCACCAAATATATATATATTTTAGGGAGTTAAATCCCTAAATATACTATTTTTTATAGGATTTTAAAAGAATGATTATTTAAAAATTAATTCTGGCAACAGCTTCAATATCTTTTCTCAATTGGTTAGATATTTCAGACCTGTTGCCTACAAAAACAAA
Source organism: Bacteroidota bacterium (assembly GCA_947462515.1). Lineage (GTDB taxonomy): Bacteria > Bacteroidota > Bacteroidia > JACCXN01 > JACCXN01 > CANHPJ01. The sequence goes on from CANHPJ010000268.1 coordinate 1,066, forward strand.
AGCAATCTAGAAATAGGTTGCTTTTTTTGTTTAAAATACTTTTTATAAAGCACAAAAAAACGGATCAATTCTAAAACTTGTGGGGAGTGAAAAATCAAAAATACTTTCTCAGTATTTTATCATAAAAACTAAAAATCTATAGACGTTTTTTATTTTTATTAGGTTTATTTATTCAATTGTAAGTGGAATATGTTTTTTTGAAGATTACATAGTCAATTCATAGTTTGTGCTTCGACCACCTTGTTGTTCCTGTTTTAGAATGCCTTTTTCAATCAAGTCTTTTATATCTCTCAAGGCTGTGTCTGGGGAGCATTTGGCAATCTTTGCCCACTTTGATGATTTTAATTTTCCCTCGAACCCTTCAAGGAGTTTGTTAAGCACCAGGCGTTGGCGTTCATTTATTGTTGTTTTTTCGTGAATTTTCCAAAACTCAGTCCTTTGAAATATTTTTTTCAATGTGGTCTGGCTTGCCAATATAGAATTTTTAAGACAATGCAGAAACCAATCTAGCCATTCGGTAATGTCGCCACTGCTGTGTTGAACCTTTTGTAAAACCTCATAATACTGTTTGCGTTCAATTAATATTTGGCTCGACATGCTGTAATAGCGTTCGGTAGTTCCGTCAGCGCGGGCAAGCATTAAATCCGAAATTGCTCTGGCAATCCTTCCGTTGCCTTCGTCAAAAGGGTGAATGATGATAAACCAAAAGTGAGCAATAGCAGCTTTTAGCACAGGGTCAATTTTTGATTTGTCGTTGAACCAGTTTAAAAATTTGTCCATTTCATCGTCAACTTTACTTGCAGGAATTGCCTCATAATGTAATTTTTCTTTACCCATAGCTCCAGAAACTATCTGCATCTCTCCGGTACGATATTGACCAACTTCAATTTGATGCATTCCACTGTATCCGGTTGGAAATAATGCTGAATGCCATCCGAACAATCTTTTATTCGTCAATGGATTCTGAAAATGCTGGGTTGCATCAAGCATCATTTCTACCACATCATCCACGTTTCTGTTTGCAGGAAGCAGTCCAGCTATGTTAATACCCAATTTTCGTGCAATGGATGAACGAACTTGATCATAGTCCAGTTTTTCTCCTTCTATTTCAGACGATTTAATAACATCAAGTGTTAATGTTGTTAGTGTCGCTTCCTCTTTTGTTGCAAAACCGAGCGTGTTCATCTGCCCGATAATTTTACCCTGCATGTTTCGGACTTCCCCAAATATGGCATTTATAGCAGATTCCTGCCATGTGAAGTTAGTCCAGTTTTTATATTCGTAAATGTATTTTGCCATTGTCTAAATATATTTGTGCGGTAAATAAAAGTAATATTCTCCGCAATTTTGCGGTAAATATATAAATTATTCTCCGCAAGATAAAATCGTTGCTAAGTCTTATTTTGACTAGTCACATCAAGGGAAGTTTGCATTATAACAGCCTGAAATTAAAACCACAAGAAAATAATTAAAGTTTACAGAAGGAATAATTGCTTTATGAGCTGCTTTAGAATTAACTGTTATCAGAAAAACAGAGTTAGGGGAAAATAATTTGAGTTTGTCAAAAGTAAACCAATTGTTAAAGATATATGGGTAGGTATTAGTTACGGTTAATGAAAATGATTTTGAGAAAGGTAATTTTTAAATTACAAAAATATCACAGCTGTATAATGATATTCACCAAATATGTATAATTTATAGGGAATGTAATCCCTAATTAAAGTATTATTTAGTCGATTTAAAATTAAAGAATTCATGAAATTGTTTCCTCCTAAAATAGGTTTAAAAAAAATGATCCATCCTAAAACATGTGAGGAGTAAAATTCAAGCACAAAGATTTGTCAGTCTAAAGAGGAAAAAAGTCAGGATTTCTCCTATTCTCAATTAGTATGCATACTCCATTCCCCATTTATATAATTCATTAAGAATAGGTTCGAGCTTTCTGCCTTTTTCGGTTAAGGAATATTCTACCGTTGGGGGTATGGTGGCATAGGCTTCTCTTATAATTATTTTTTTCTCCTCCATGGATTTTAGTTCTTTTACCAACATTCGGGTATTGATACCTTCTATGCTTCTCTCCAATTCTTTAAATCGTTTTTTGCTTTTTAAAAGAGAATAAACAATAGAAAACGCCCATTTGCCTCCTAAAATATCCAATGTTTCTCTTACCGGACAGTTTACATCATTTATTTTAAGAATTTTTTCTGGTGTAACTAATTGGTTTTCCATATTACTTTATATTGTGTTACTACTGTACATTTGTGTACCTACTTTCAAAAGTAAAGTATTATAGTTTTATTTGCAAAACATTTTTTTAAAAAAGGTTTATGACAGAGCACAATCAAATAGCCAATTCGAACTTTCAGGTTTATGTAATTATTGCTGAAACCCAGAAGCATGGAAAAA
>CANHPJ010000269.1 GCA_947462515.1 Bacteroidota bacterium
AAAATCAATAACTTTACCAGTACCTGTGGTTTCCCATTCTCCTTTAAAAAAATCAGTCTCGAATTTCTTCAAGTTTTTGGAATATTCGTTTTCATGATTTAAAACTATTTCTCCTTCCAGTATCATAATGACCCTCGATATGCCCGGCAAGCTGGTAAATTCTGAGGTTTGATCTTCCACTTTGGCAGTACTAATTCTAAATACAAAATTTCTCGCTGCATAGCTTGCTTGTTTCGGATAAATGGCCAGTTGAGTAGTGCTGCCACCTGACCATGTTGTTGTCGTTAGTTCCGATTTTCTTATGATTTCAAAAGTCATGGAATATAAAATTTCGATTTATATATAAAAATAAAAGCATCAGATAAATTAAAATCTGATGCTTTCAAAAACACTAATTATAGTGTTTATAGGGCATTTATTTTGGTTATTAATTCTAAGGTTCCTTGATATTCTGATTCAGGCATTCCCATTTGTTTTGCAATTTTTATTGTCTCGTTTGCTGCATTTAAAGCTTCGTTTTTCTTCTTCAACTTAAATAACAAGCTGGCATAGGTATCGTATTCTGCAAATATCGGTTTTCCTGCGTATTTTTTTACATATGAATCCATTAGTTTGCTTGCCTTTTCAACCACAGTAACATCGGAAATTTTTTCATATATGGTCCAGGAAACATGATTATAGTTTTCCTCTTTCAGAAATTTATCTGTATCCTTTAAAATCAGTTTCCCAAAGTTCGACCAGTCCTCTGTTAATGCGAAGTATTCCATGTTAATATTAAAAAGAATAGCTTCGTAGTTAGGAAGTGATAAGCCGGATATTTCTTTCATGTATGCAGTAAATTTTTCGCTGTTAAATGTCTTGGAATAAATTATTTTTCTTCCCTGATTCACTATTACATCCAAAATTTTTTCATCTACCGAATCTTTTGTATACCGCTCGTAATAAAGCTGATGATTTTTTATCAGATAATTAAATTCCTTGCCTGTGGTACTATTGGTATGTTTTTTAATGATTTCCCAGTTACTTCTTGAAACCAATTCTGTCTCGGGCTGATTTGAAAAATAATCTGCTAAGGCATTATCGCTCGATAAACATGTTGTTGACATATAAGAAAGGTAATTCAACAAAAATTCGGAATCATTTTTTTTGCTTTTATAATTAGTAGCGTAATACTTATAATTGTTTTCATTTCCTTGGGCAACTTTTGCCAACTTGATCAGGCCCGCTGCATCTAATGCGCCACCGCTGCGATGAATAATTTCGCCATCGCCATTTATGAAAAGCAGGTTAGGAAAACACCTAACCTCGTATTTTTTTGAAATTTCCACTCCTTCTCCTTTTTCCATGTCAATTTTTGCATTGATGAAATTGGAGTTAAAATAATCAGCGGTTGTATCGTTTGTAAAGCTATTTTTAGCCATCCATTTACATGGTCCACACCAGGTGGTATAAGCATCTATAAAAATTAATTTGTTTTCTTTTTTAGCTTTTGCCTTTATTTCATCTAGGCTATTGGTTTCAAAGCTAATAGATCTATTTTGAGCAATAAGCGGAAAACTTATCATTGAAGATAAAATTATACCTAGCGCGGTTTTTTTTAAGGTCATGATTTATAGCGTATGTTTAATTTGTATGAATAAATAAAATTTAATTTTATTATGAGTTTCAATTTTTCAGAAAAAAATAGCGTAAAAATTATTCCAGCTTATCTTCAATTTCTTCCATTTTTTTTGCCGAGAACCTACCTGAAGTACTATGTATAATTTTTCCTTCTTTATCTAAAACAAAAAAATAGGGGATGTCTTTATCTTCAATTGCAAGTTCTTTTTTTAATGTTCTTATTTTTTCCTCCGAAAATAAAATATGAGGCTGCATCTCCTTATCGGTTTCTGCATTTACTTTCTTCTTGGCTGCGCTGGTTAATGATTGGGTGGTACCTGTAAATATTGGAACAAAATACATGTTAATATCATAACTGAACGCCCTGTTTGGATTTATAAATGTATTGTAGGCTGGATTAATCCATGTTTTTAAATCATCCTCGGCACTTCTTGAATAGGCTAGACCTATAATGCTGTATTTTCCTTTGATGTCTTCAGGAATTTTAACCACTTTGTCATTCATGGTTTCGCCGCTGATAGTCGGGAAGAGTTTTCCATTTACCTGAGCCAATAATGGACTGGCTAAAAGGAAAATGTAAGCAATTGTTAATCGTATTTTTTTCATTAATTTTATATTTAGGTTTAATAAGGTATTTAAATTGTAAGGTACTTCTGAAATATTCAAAATCTATTACTTTTAACTTTCAATGTGTTGTTAATCAATTGAATGTGAAATATTTATTGAGTCTTGTTATGAATCCTGATTTTGTTTATTAATCATTCTTGTCCAATAAAAAATTGAAATGAAGTTATGAAATACCTCTATGTTTTTTGATGTTTTCATAGGCATTTTGAACCTGCTGAAATTTCTCGTTAGCTGCTTTTTGAACTTCCTCACCAAGAGCAGCTACTTTATCGGGATGAAATTTTACCGCCATTTTACGGTAAGCTTTTTTTATTTCTTCATCATTTGCCGATGAGGTAATTTCAAGTATTTCATAGTCGCTATTTATATTTTTGAAATACATTGCTTTTATGGAAGTAAAGTCTGCCGCATTTATACCCAAGTAATTAGATATGGTATGAATTGTTTGCAGTTCATTCTCATCTATATGTCCATCGGCAATTGATATGCCAAATAGGTAATGTATTATTTGCAGTCGAGATGCATGGGGCATATACTGCTTAATCTGCATACATACCTGATTTAATGGTATTTCTTGTTTAATTATTTCTTTCAGCATCAGGATATGCTGTTGAGCATTAACCTCACCAAACTGATTAATGAAGAATTTTTTAACAAAATCCAACTCGCTTTTTAATACTTTGCCATCGCTTTTCATCACCGCGGCTGATAATACCAATAAGCTGGCTGCGAAATCAGATACTTGCCTGCCACCGGAATTGGTTCCGACTACCTGCTCTGAATCCCCACTGCCATCAAATGCAGAACCCAATGCAAATCCCAATATGGCTCCTATAGGACCACCTAATGCCCATCCTAAGCCACCACCAAGCCATTTTCCAAGTTTTATCTTTATCATAATAATATTTGTATGTTATTTTTCTAATGAATCATAAATAACCTGTTGAATTTTTGAACGTATTCCTAGGCTGGTTAACTTTTTGTTTTCTGCATCAGGATAAACCCTGTTCGATAAAAATATATAAACGATTTCTGTTTCAGGATCGGCCCAAGCCATGGTTCCTGTAAATCCGGTGTGACCAAAGCTCATATAAGAAACACATTTACACGTAGGTCCTTCCTTGCTATAATCCATCTGAGGCTTGTCAAAGCCAACACCTCTGCGATTATCATTTTCGCAAAATTGACATTTTATACATTCAGTAAGGATTTCTTTACT
>CANHPJ010000270.1 GCA_947462515.1 Bacteroidota bacterium
AAAAATCAACAAAATTTTAATTGATTTTTTCTGCTCATGAAAAAGCTTTTAAATATCATCGTTTTATCGGCATTAATTTTTCCAGCCAGAGCGCAACGCTCACTTAAAGGGCAATACTATTGGCCTGCTTATGACTGCACTCATTTTCCGGAAAAAGATGTTGTAAGCTGTTTATATGGCTTTGTGGACAGGGATAACAAATGGGAAACAGCACCTCAATACATTGATATTGATTTGCTTGATGAAAGAGGGCAGTTATTTGAAGTTTTTAACGGCAAGAGATACGGTGTAATTGACTGCCAGGGAAAAACACTATTTCCATTTAAATACGAGCGGGTAAATTCGATTTTTAATGGATCATTTATAGTATTGAAAGGCGATAGTAATACCCTGGAGCTGTTTGATTCGAAAAAAAATCAGATCATCCCTCCCATTTACGACCTTATATCGCAAGGAACTGCAATCTATAATAATAACACCCAAAAAAAAGAGTACTACTTTTATGTAAGAAAAAACAAAAAAATCGGCTTAGTTGACAGTAAAAACAAATTAATTATTCCAACTGACTACGATTTGATTCACTATAGAGATAATGGGTATTTTTTATTGTATAAAGACAATTTAAGGGGTGTAGCCGATACCAATGGGATTATTTTGCCTGCTCGTTATTATGTGGCAGAAAAAGTTAAATTATCATCGGGAATCGTTATCATCTCTAATGGGCCAATTCAAAAAACAACCAATAACAAAGTACCTAGTTTAATTAATCAAACTAAGAGTAAGGGCGAGGAATTACCTATTCCTCTATATGGAGCAATAAACCTGAAAGGCGATACCCTTATCGATATTATTTATGAAAAACTAAGTCATGATAGCCTAAGCCAGACTATTTTGCATGCTTCACTAAAGGATAAACGTTTTGTTTTTAATTCGAAAGGAGAGAAAATTATTGAGCTGAACGAAAATGAATATATATCGCAGAAAGCTTTTAGTAGTCAAAAAAATTACCTAGAAGAAAAAGATAATTATCCGATTAATCATTTTTTTGGCACCCATATAAGAGTCATAAGCCGAAGCGGTAAAACCGGGCTAATTGACTTAAATAACTCCAAAATTTTAATACCTATTGAACAAGATTCCATTACACCGATTGAATTATGGGGAATAACACGAATAGTAGCAAGTAAAAAAGATAAATTCTGGACTTTGCATGATAGCATCTACAATAAAATATTAATTGACTCTATTGAGGATTTTAAAACTATTTATGCCAATAATTCTGATCAGAATTCAACAAAGGCCTATATAAAAATTAAAAGAAATTGGCAATATGGAATAATTGATCAAACCGGTACTTTGTTAATCCCTACAAAATATCAATATATTCAAATCCAAACACCTGAAGATATAGAAGAATTTATCATGTTGGTTGACCAGAAACAAGTTTACTTTTTTCATCTAAAAGATTTAAAAACAAAAATTACCCTGAAGGATATTTGGGGCAATAGCGATAATACTTTAGCACTTTTTAACCCCAGTGGTGAGCCAAACCAATATGGGTTGGTAGATGGAAATGGACATATCGTGATTCCTTTTGAATATGAAAACTGGTTAACTACTTACGAAAATAATAATGAATTAAATTTATATGCTTTACGCTCGATTAAACAGGGCAAAAAGTTGATAAGCATATACAATGAAAAAGGTGAGATTATATTGCAGGAACAAAATGAAAACTCTTTTGGACAGATTAAAGATGATATGATGCCTATTATAAGCAAGGCTAAAAAAGTTGGTCTCTATGACTTTAAACTTAATAAACTAGTTGTAGATACTTTATTTGACTTGCTATATTTCGATCATAGAAATACCTCCAACAATTACTGGGTAAAGAACCATACCAGCATTAAGAAAACGGAGGATAACATATGGGAAAACTGGGGACTTTGGAACGAAAGAAAAAACTATGTTATTAAGCCTAACTATCAATTTCCGATATCGTTCGAAAAACATTTTTCTCCAAGCTATGGAATGGTATTTAACAATGATTTAACAGGACTTATAAGAGATGATGGCCACACGATATTTCCTTGTATTTATGAAGAAATTAAACCGCAGCTGTTTGATTTATACTTTATAAAGCAAAAAACGGAAAAAGGAAGTAAGTGGGGAGTTGGGAACATTTTTGGGAAAATATTAATTCGACCTCAGTTTGACGACATAACACCGCTATATGGCGATAACGCATTGTTTTGGAAAGGGCAAAAGATTGGTATATTACATTACCTATCGACTGACTCTGTTAAAATTGAAACAATAGACTTTACAAAAACCTGGGAAAACCTGGGAGATCCAAATGGCATGTTTAGGGGTTGGAAATTCTTTAAAGAAAACAACAAAGAAATAGCAGCCTATAGCAACAGGGAAAACCCAATAAAATGGGAATCTCAGCACTATGATGAATTCGAAATCATTGAAAATTTAATTTCTTATTGGGGTGAGTCTGAACAATTGCTGAAAAATATAAAAAGCAAATCCTTACCAAGGATAATTAGTAATATGCTTTATGTGGAAGCTTTTAAAAACTATGCTTATGAGCAAAATAAACTAAGCAATTTAAAACTGAGAAACACCAAGTATTCCATTTACGGATCATTAGTAAATGAGTACCAAGATATAGAAAACAAAATACCAGACGGATATAAAGAAGTAAAAGATATAACAACAAAAAAAATTACCCTGCTTTTTGTGTCGGATTCTATATTATCCTATTTAAGCGAAGAAATGCATGATGAAGGACAGGAATTTAGCACCAAACTTAATTTTAAAAATTACATCATCAAGAACGACACTTTCTATCCGCTTCGGCTATTTGACTTGATTAATGACACTAAAGAAAACCGATTAAAAATGAATACTTTGTTGATTAAAGCCCTGTCGGAAGCTGAAGCGGATGATAAACCCGATTGTCAGAATTTAGATAACTTATTTGAACAGGTATTGGAAAGTTTTTCAATGAATGGAGAAGAGCTGGTATTTTATTTCAAATTGGAAGATTGGGATGACTTGGAGAGCAGAATTGAATTACCTATCAATTATAAAGATTTACGAGCAATGATTAATTTAAATGGGCCACTTAAACCTGATTTTAATAAGTAAAATGACCTTATGAAACAAGCCTATTATTGATGTAGCAAAAATGAATGAAATTGTCAGGAAAAAACGGTATAAACTTTTAATAAACACATTAAATATGAAAAACAACTACCTAAATATCATAAAGCTGCTTTTGGTAATGCTTCCGTTTGGGCTAACAGCCCAAGAAAATAAAAACAGCAGCGATACCCTTTACTACCCCGACAGTAGAGATGGGAAAATTATTAAAAGCATAACCGAGAAAAAAGGCAATAAAAAAATAATAACTAATTATTACAGAAATGGCTTGGTTCAATTTCA
>CANHPJ010000271.1 GCA_947462515.1 Bacteroidota bacterium
GCAAAAGGGGCAACGTTTTTTGTAACTACTGCACCTGCACCAATAAAGGCATATTCTCCAATGTCATGACCGCAAACAATAGTGGCATTCGCGCCAATGGATGCACCTTTTCCCACATGAGTTTTTGAATATTCATTCCTCCTGTTTATGGCGCTTCTTGGATTTGTCACGTTTGTAAAAACCATGGAAGGGCCAAGAAAGACATCATCGTCGCAGGTTACACCAGTGTATATAGATACGTTATTTTGAATTTTAACATTTTTTCCAAGGACAACTTCGGGAGATATCACTACATTTTGCCCTATGTTACAGTTTTCTCCAATCGTACAGTTAGGCATGATGTGAGAAAAATGCCATATTTTTACTCCCTTGCTTATTTTACAACCCTCATCAATAACGGCTGTTTCATGGGCGAAGTATTCTTTATTTTGTTCAGACATAGTGTTTTTTTTAAGAAAAACGGTGTTCTTTTTTATTTAATTCTTCAGTGGATAATTTTTTAAAAGACTCGTAAGTTAATCTTAAGCCTTCGGCTCTATTAATTTTCGGTTCCCATTTTAATATTTCTCTGGCCTTGGTAATATCAGGCTGCCTTTGTTTAGGATCATCTTTGGGCAGCGGATGATATATTACTTTTTGATTGGTACCTGTTAGTTTTATTATCTCTTCAGCAAAGTTGCCTATGGTAATTTCATCAGGATTTCCAATGTTGACAGGATCAACGCATTCGCTCATGAGTAAACGATAAATACCTTCAACCAAATCATCTACATAACAGAAAGATCTCGTTTGAGAGCCATCTCCAAAAATGGTAAGGTCTTCGCCCCTTAAAGCCTGACCGATGAATGCCGGTAAAACACGGCCATCGTTCAGTCGCATTCTAGGCCCATAGGTATTAAATATTCTAACTATACGGGTTTCAACACCGTGATAAGTGTGGTAAGCCATAGTAATTGCTTCCTGGAATCTTTTAGCTTCATCGTACACTCCTCTTGGACCTATTGGATTTACGTTGCCCCAATAGTCTTCTGTTTGAGGATGCACAAGCGGATCACCATATACTTCGGAGGTAGAGGCAACTAAGATTCTGGCCTTTTTCGCTTTGGCTAACCCGAGTAAATTATGTGTTCCTAATGAACTAACTTTTAAAGTTTGGATAGGTATTTTCAAGTAATCTATCGGGCTGGCAGGAGAAGCAAAGTGCATTATATAATCGAGCTCACCGGGTATTGAAACAAATTTTGAAACATCATGGTGATAAAATTCAAATTGTTCCAATTTAAAAAGGTGGTCTATGTTTTTTAAATCACCTGTGATAAGATTGTCCATTCCAATAACATGGAATCCTTCATGAATAAATCTATCGCATAAGTGCGAGCCGAGGAATCCGGCAGCTCCGGTAATTAATACTTTTTTTCTTGAACCCATTATTTTTCGAAATAAGAAACAAATTTAACTTATAGTTTGGAAACAAAAAGTTTTAAACAATAATTATTCAATTTTTATATAACAGAAATAGGATTTATAATGTTTTCTTCTTTTTGGCTTCTTTTTCGTTATTACATAGGCTAAAGGATTTATTTTCAAACATCATTTTTTTTAAAATACCTTTACGATGAAATTTGACAAACGAAATAAATGAATATCTCGTGGTATTAATTTAGCATAATTTAAATTCCAATAATAAATTTACAGGATGAAAAATGAAACTTTACTCGGTAAGTTTTTGAAGTGGAGAATACGTAAGGTAAGTACTCGTTTGTTTTTGCTTATTTTAAGTGTAATTATTGGATTTGGATCAGGAATTGCCGCAGTCGTTTTAAAATCAAGTACTCATTATATCCGCAATTTTGTTGTTAAGGGGTTTGATAATCCTTATGACAGTGTCCTGTTTTTTGCACTTCCTCTTTTAGGTATTTTGACAACAGTTGCCTTTTTTAAAGTTTTTTTGAGAGAAAAAGCCGGTCATGGAGTCAGTAGTATATTATTTGCCATTTCAAAAAAAGGGGGTTTTTTAAAGCCAAGTAAATTATATTCTTCTATTGTTGGAAGTGCCATTACTGTTGGCCTGGGAGGTTCTGCCGGTTTAGAAGCACCTATAGTGTCTACAGGCGCAGCCATAGGGTCGAATTTGGGCAGAATCATGAAGTTGCACTATAAAAGTATTTTGCTTTTAATAGGCAGTGGTGCAGCAGGCGCTATTGCAGCTATTTTCAATGCGCCCATTGCAGGGGTAATTTTTGCTCTTGAGGTATTAATGCTTGATTTAACACTGTCTTCCCTGATACCAATTTTAATGGCTTCCGTTACCGGTACAATAACTGCTAAATTATTGTTGGGAGAGGAGATGATGTTTTATTTCGACATAAAAGATGCTTTTTTGCCTTTGGATATTCCTTTTTACATTCTTTTAGGGCTTTTTTGCGGATTAGTATCCGTGTATTTCACCAAAACAGAGATGTATACGGAGAAAATGGTAAAAAGAATAAAAAACGAATATTCCAGGGCAATACTGGGAGGTTTGGGTTTGGGACTTTTAATTTTTGTTTTGCCACCACTATATGGTGAAGGATATTCATCCATCAAATCATTATTGGCGGGATTACCAGAAGATTTGCTGAAAAAGAGTTTTTTCGAATCAGAACAATCGAATTTGTTTTTATTACTGGCTTTTATTTTGTTGGTTGTCTTAATCAAGCCGTTTGCTACAGCCTTAACTATGGGAAGCGGTGGTGTAGGAGGAATTTTTGCTCCTTCATTGTTTTTGGGTGGAGCTGTAGGATATTTTTTCTCAAAAATAGTCAATCAATTTGGTTTGCCATGGACGCTATCACAGAGCAATTTTACTTTAGTCGGCATGTCGGGTGTTATGGCAGGTGTTTTACACGCGCCGCTAACTGCCTTGTTTTTAATTGCCGAATTAACCGGAGGGTATCAACTAATAGTGCCCTTAATGATTGTTTCGGGAATGTCTTTAATTACGGCCAAATATTTTGAGCCACATTCTATTTATACCAAACGGCTTGCGGAAAGAGGTCAATTAATTACTCACCACAAAGACAAGGCAGTTTTGATATTGATGAAGATTCAGGAGGTTATTGAGTCTGATTTTGAGTCTATTAAGCCCCAAAACACTTTAGGCGAACTGGTTAAAACAGTAGCTCGATCCAAAAGAAATATTTTCCCTGTGTTGGATAAGGATGGTCAACTAGTTGGGATTTTAACTTTAGATGACATTCGCGAAATTATGTTTAAGCCCGAGCTTTATGATAAGATAAAAGTTCAAGAAATTATGAATGAGCCATCAGCCTCTATATCGATAAATGATTCTATGGAAAATGTTACCCGAATATTTACGCAGACAGGATCATGGAATTTGCCTGTTGTGAGTGAAAATGGAAAATATATTGGTTTTATCTCTAAATCCAA
>CANHPJ010000272.1 GCA_947462515.1 Bacteroidota bacterium
CCATAGCTGGTAGCTGCGAGGTTTTAAACTTTTTTTCATCAAAGCCTTAACTTGGGCTTCGCTCACACCAAATTGAAATTTTATGGCATCAAAAGGAGTACGATCTTCCCAGGCCATTTCAATAATTCTATCTAAATCAATATCAGAAAAGGAGTTTTCTTTTTCTTGTTTGAAAAGGCCTGTTGTTTCTGTATTTTGAATATAATTTTGGTCAGTCGTTATATTTTCTGGAGCCATAATTTTCGGTATAATTTATTTACATCATAATCAGTGGCTTGTTTTTCTATATTGAAATAACGGTTTGGTCTGGGGTCATTTCCCACGCCTGCCAAATATGCCCAGTTTCCCCAATTGCTGCATTCATCATAGTCGATTAGCTGCTGTTCAAAATAGGCGGCACCATAGCGCCAGTCTAATTTTAAATCGTTACATAAATAGCTGGCCACGTTTTGTCTGCCGCGGTTACTCATAAAGCCACTAAGTTTTAACTCCATCATATTGGCATCAATAAATTCGATGCCGGTTTGACCATCAACCCATTTTTTGAAGACTTCTTCATTGTGGACATTGATTGACCTTGGGCTTGTTTTTATTCCGGTTTGTTGGAAAAACTCATTGCGATGCTTCTTCATCATAAACCTGAAATAATCTCTCCATAACAATTCAAATACCAGCCAATAGGTTGAATCATTGGCTATAAATTGTTTTTCGTAATTTTTTATTTCGTGATAAATAGATCGGGCCGAGATGCAACCAAGTGCTAAAAAGGGAGAAAATTTGCTAGAATAAATGGTTCCTATCAATCCGTTTCTTGTTTCCTTATAAGTTGAAAGTGCTTTTGTTTGATAAAAATAAAAATCTACACGTTTCCATGCCTCCGATTCACCTCCTTTAAAATTTACTACCGTCCTTGGATCCAATTTAATGGGCTCTATACCCAAGTCTGCTAGAGATGGGAGACTAAGTGCCGGTATATTGGGCGAATCAATTTTTAATGGTTTGGCGAACACCTTCCTTACTGTAGATTCTTTTTCTGTTTTTTTCCTGAAATCGGTAAACACCTCCGGAATGTTTTTTATGGTAAAAGGCAAATCTTCAGCCCGGTATAAGGTACTTGTGCTGTAGGTTTCGAGGGAGCAGTTTAACTTCCATAGTGCTTTTTCAACTTTTTCTTCCGTCTGTTTTTCCTCGTATGAAACTTCCTTTTTAGCGAATACCTTATTTACTTGGTAATCACGAGCAATTTTGAAAATTTCTTCTTCGGGTTTACCTCTAAGTACAATTAATCCCGAACCCATTTTTCTGAGATTAGCATCCAAATCAGCTAATGATTCCAATAAAAATTGTGCTCTAAAACTACCTGTTTTTTTAAATCCAAATTCGCTACTCTGATAATGTGCCTCATCAAAGCAATATACCGGAATAACTTCAAGACTGTTTTCTATGGCTTTTACCAATGTTTCGTTGTCTTGTAAACGTAAATCGGTTTTAAACCAAATTATAGATCGTGCCATATTATAGTTTATTTATATTTTGTAAATAATACTCGGCTTGTTGTAAAATATCTGCTTTATCATTTGGCTGCATTCTTCTCCAAACATTATACATCATGCCTATACGTGGATTTTTACTCAACTTATTTTCGTTTTTATCATAAAAGTTCCAATACAAGCTGTTAAAAGGACAAGCCTTGTCTCCTGTTTTTTTTGCTTTGTTATAAAAGCAAGAGCCGCAGTAGTGACTCATCTTATCAATATAGGTGGCAGAGCTCACATAAGGTTTTGATCCTACTATGCCACCATCGGCATACTGACTCATTCCGCGTGTGTTTGTAATCTCTACCCATTCAAATGCATCCATGTAAATACCTAGATACCAAGCGTCAACCTGGTCGGGGTCAATACCAGAGAGGAGCAGGAAATTCCCTGTAATCATAAGTCTTTGAATATGATGTGCATAGGCATAATCCAAAGACTGATTAATGCTATGCTTAAGACAATTCATTTTAGTATTGCCTGTCCAAAACCAATCAGGGAGTTTTTCTTGATGATCAAAGAAATTTAATGTGGCATAATCCGGCATCTTAAGCCAGTATATTCCCCGCATGTATTCTCTCCAGCCAAGTATTTGACGTATAAACCCTTCCAGCTGATTAAATTCTATTTCGTTAGGTCTTTTTTGCCACTGCTCAATGGCCTTGTTGATAACCTCCAAAGGGCTGATTAGTTTAATGTTCAATGAAAACGATATTCTGGCATGATAAATAGACCATGCCTTTGGAGTCATCGCATCCTGATAGGTGCCAAAAAGGGGCAGGCAGTAATCCAGAAAAAAATCAAGCAGCTCAAGAGATTGCTTTCTGCTGGTGGGCCAGATAAAATGTTTTTCATCAATGTTGCCAATTGTTTTGATGCCGGCTTTTTTAATTTCAGCAACTATTTCAGATTCATCATTATCAAAAACCAATGGGGGAGTGGGCTGATGGCTTGCGGGTAACTTTTTTCTATTGTCACTATCGTAGTTCCACTTTCCGGAATAAGGCTCTTGACCTTCCATTAATATCCGGTGTTTTTTTCGCATATATCGGTAAAAACTCTCCATCAGGAATAATTTCTTACCCTTAAAAAATTCTCCTAACTCCTCACGGGAGCTTAAAAAATGTTCACTGTCGAAAACCTCATGTGATAAGGTTAATTTTTTGCTCAACTGCTTAAGAGCCTCATCCACTCTATATTCATCTGGCAATTGGTATTCAAAATGGGTGAAGTTTTTATGTTCTATTAAATGAAGAATATTTTTTTCGAATGACTGAAGGTTATCAGAATCATTTATTTTAAGATATATAACTTGATGATTGAGTTTTTTTATTTCGGATGCAAAATTTCGCATGGCCGAAAAAATACCCGTTACTTTTTGAATGTGATGCAAGGCATAATCAGTTTCGGTTCTTATTTCCATAAGCACATAGGTGATATCGGGGCTAACTGAACTAAACCACGAGTGATTTATATTTAGTTGATCTCCAAGTATCAGTCTAAGTAACAATTTGTTTTTATTTATGGACATCGAATTGATTATGAATTAGTTTTTGTTTTTTTACAACGTACGCTGCAATATTTTACCATTTCCCAGTTCTTCTCCCATTTTTTTCTCCAGGTAAATGGCTTTTGACATACCAAACATGTTTTTTCAGGCAGATCCTGTTTTTTGACACTGCGCATAACTTATGCTTTAATGGTTTTAGTCTTTTTATTTAAATGAGATTTTGGATTACTTACATGTTTTTTTAAAATTCTGGTACCTTCTTCTTTCACCAGGTCATTTTTGCGGTAACTCCAAACTATTTCACTAGCCTGCTTTCTTGTTTTTTCAATATCAACAATCGGAAATGGGTAATCTTTTCCTATCTCGCATTCATAAAG
>CANHPJ010000273.1 GCA_947462515.1 Bacteroidota bacterium
ATTTGGTTTATTTCTGGCAATATTGGTTCGTAAGGGCAATATTTTTTTATTTAAAATGTCATTGCAAAAGTTATCCTCTTCAATTTTAAACAATAAAAAATCGTAGTCATCGGTAGCCAAATCAGGAATAATATCAAAACTTAAGTCGCCAGCGTGTCTCAAATCAAAAGTATACCAGGCTGTGTTATGTTCTTTTTCAAAATAATAATTACTATTCTTTTTTTCGCTAGAAATTTCCTGCACTTGTCCAGCACCTGAAGGAGCTATATAAGGGATGAAATCTGGATTAATATAAAAATCGACTTTAGTTGCGTTATTGCAATCAGAATTATACAGCGCTTGCTCTTGAGAGAAACCCTTAAGTGAAAAAGCAACAAACAGCACTATAATATACCTATTAATCATTTTAACAATATTTTATTTAAAAAAGCAAAACATATAAAGGGATAAGGAATATAAGAAATATCAATCAAAAATTCCTCTCAAAGGAAAATCAAACTAAGATAAAAATACAAAATTAGAAGCTTAATGTTTTCTTTTTAAGAAATATTTACCGACATTTGCAGTTCGAATTTTTAAAACATAATAAAATGCCTGCAAAAATCAGATTACAAAGACATGGAAAAAAAGGTCAACCCTTTTACCACATTGTGGTTGCGGACGGTCGTGCACCTCGAGACGGAAAGTTCATCGAAAGAATAGGCGCGTACAATCCAACATCTAACCCAGCAACAATAGAGCTGGATTTTGATAAAGCTTTTAAATGGGTAAAAGATGGCGCTCAGCCAACTGATACTTGTAAAGCTATCCTTTCATACAAAGGAGTATTACACAAATACCATTTACACAAAGGTATTGCAAAAGGAGCATTAACTCCGGAGCAAGTAGAAGCTAAATTTGAAAAATGGTTAGGTGAAAAAGAAGCAAAAATCACCGGCAAAATAGACAAATTAGCATCTAACAAAGCAGTAGAATCAAGAAAGCGTTTAGCTGCTGAAAGTGCTGCCAAAGAAGCAAAAGCTGCTAAAATTGTAGCAAAAAACACTCCTGCAGCAGAAGCTCCTGAAGTATCAGAAGAGCAAGCTCCTGAGGCAGAAGCATAATAAAATGAAAAAAGAAGATTGTTACTTTCTAGGTTATGTTGCTAAGACACACGGTATAAAAGGTGATGTTAGCATAAAATTAGACGTAGACAATCCATACGAATACAGTGAATTGGAATCAGTTTTTCTTGAGATACAAGGAAAACTGATTCCTTTTTTTATTGATTCTATTTCAATAAAAGATAAGAACTTTGCGGCTGTAAAATTTGAAGGCATTGACAACGAACCCCAAGCAGCCAATTTACTGCACACAGAGCTGTTTCTACCACTGAGTATTTTACCACCTCTTAAAGGAAATAAATTTTACTACCACGAAGTGATTGACTTTGAGGTAATAGACAAAGATTTTGGGCAGGTTGGAATAATAAAAGATGTACTTGACTATCCTCATCAATCAGTATTACAAGTAATGAGAGATACTAAGGAAATTCTTATACCCATTACAGACGAGATCATCACCAATGTTGACAGAACAAAGAAAATAGTTGAAGTTGATACACCAATAGGTCTTATTGAATTATACCTATAAGTAATTACTCTTCTTTGCTTTAAGCCCCCTACGTTTTTAAAAAACTGTTCAATTTAGTCTTTCACACAGCGGATGCTAAACCCGTAATTTTTGGGACCGTAAAACCTGAAAACATTGGCATTTTTATAATCTAAGTGTCGATACCAGGCTTCATCGCCATTAATTGAGCTTGTCCACCAAAACCCCATAAAACCCGGACCATTTGGATTACTGAATTCACCTGAAAACATTCTACATCCATCAGATATTGCTGAAAATCCACTTTCGTTAGTTGCCCAAACATCGGTATAACTTCTCCAATATTGAAATCCTTCTTTCTTGAGTTTTTCACCTTCATTGGTTCCTCTCCAATTTAATTTTTCAACATCAGTGGCGCTCATTCCAAGTTCTTTTTCTAACTGCTTCCATTCCTCATCAGAGGGGATATGCCAGCCTGCAGGAGCGATCTTATTTGTATCGTCAATTACATAATAATTGTATAATATTCCGGCCGTGGCACTATTATTATAATTACAAGCAGATGATTTTTTTTCCTTCCATAGTTCATTGGATTCAACTTTAAGAAGAGGCATTCCGTTTCTGAATTTGGTAACTTTCAAATTTTCAGACATCCACCATTGATTGCCAATTTTAACAGTCTTATATGAATTGCCATCCAAATCTGTCATGGTTCCAGTCTCAAGAATCTTGGCAGCCGGGTCATCTTTTTCACATCCATTGAAAGTAATAATAGTAAAGGCAAATAAGACTTGAAAAAAAACTGATTTATTGATATACTTTTTCATCTTTTTGGATTTTATAATATCGTGATATTAAAACTAACCTTTCATAAACATTTTGGTGAATACTTCATTGCCTCTGATAATTCGAATGAGGTAAAGTCCATTTATTAGTTTAGCAAGGTTCAATTGATGAGACTGATCATCAGAAAAGCTAGTTTCAGAGTTAAAATTAACAAGGTTACCATATGAATCATAAATGGAATAAAAAACTTCTTCATTAATTGGATTTAACACTTCGAGGTTAAGTTTATCTTGGGCAGGATTTGGAAATACATTTACTCTCAGAGGTATTGTTTTTTTATCACCCAGATCAGGACATACAATTGCCAGGCTACGATCATTGCAATAGCCCGGATAACAGCAAAGTGATTTTACAGGATAGGTAGCTTTAGGATCATAATTGCAAGCCATTGTATCCATACAACCTAAAACATAGAGGTTTTTGCAAGAATCCTGAGAATCGCAATCTCTATCTTTTTTATATTCAACATAATCTTCATTTGGACAGCCGCAAATAGTTTCGAATGGAAATTTAAGATGTCTACTGAAAATTTCTCCCGGATTAAGAACTTTATTATCAGCTACATATTTAGTAATTGAACCGTTAGCATTTATTACCTCTAAATTTATTTCAAAAGTAAAATTTCCTTTGGTTGTTAATTGACCAATTAAAACAAGATTATTATTAGAAGAATCGGCCATTACGCCTGAGTTTTGAAGTCCGGCATTATTACTTTTAAATTCTTTACCAGTTAAAAGAGAACCGAATATAGAAGAGTCTTTTCCAGATTGGAGGTCAAAGAAGCCATAATCAGCCCAATTTGAAGGAACTACTGTAGGCAAATACTGACCATCAGCGATAGTAAGCGGAATACCGGCAAGTGGATCATTATTTCGCAAAAGACCTCCTGATATTCCGGCGCTGCCTCCATCATTATTTTTTCCACCGATGAAAGAACCATCTTTATCATCCGCTTTTAAAATTCCGGCATGAGTTTTAGA
>CANHPJ010000274.1 GCA_947462515.1 Bacteroidota bacterium
ATGAGTTTTTTTTCCTCTTAAAACAACTATGAAACCATCTATTAATTCTATGAAATTATGAGGAAGAATTTTACAAGCTAAGCCTACTGCAATGCCCTCAACCCCTTGAGCCAAAAGCAGGGGGAACTTTACAGGAAGAGTAACAGGCTCTTTATTTCTGCCATCGTAACTTAATTGCCAATTTGTAATTTTAGGACTGAAAATTACGTCCAGTGCAAATTTAGACAATCGGGCTTCAATATATCTGGCAGCAGCGGCACCATCTCCGGTAAGAATATTACCCCAGTTACCCTGCATATCAATCAGTAGATCTTTTTGACCTATCTGCACCATAGCATCACCTATAGACGCATCACCATGAGGGTGATATTTCATGCAATGACCAATAACATTTGCAACCTTATTATAGCGACCGTCTTCCAGCTCATCCATAGAATGCAGAATTCTTCTTTGAACCGGCTTTAAACCGTCTTCCAAAGCAGGCACTGCACGTTCAAGAATTACATAAGAAGCATAATCCAGGAACCAATCTTTATACATGCCAGATACTTGTATAACATTATGCATGGCATTATCAGAGGCATTTTCAGGTTGTAAAGGCTCCTGAGTATTATCTAAATTATCTTCTATTTGATTATCATCAGACATATATTTGTCTTATTTTATTAGATTGTGATTTCCTACTCCGCCAAATCCTTCTCAATTTTCAAATTTTCAATAATGAACTCCTGACGTTCGGGAGTATTTTTACCCATATAAAAGCTAAGCATTTCGCTCAAAACACTCTCTTTACCAATAAGAACAGGATCCAAACGAATATCTTTACCTATAAAGTGTTTGAACTCATCGGGTGAGATCTCTCCCAAGCCCTTAAACCTTGTTATTTCAGGTTTAGCTCCCAATCGATTTATAGCCGACACTCTTTCTTCGTCGGAATAGCAATAAACTGTTTCCTTTTTATTTCTTACCCTAAAAAGAGGTGTTTGTAATATGTATATATGGCCATTTTTGATGAGTTCAGGAAAAAACTGTATAAAAAAGGTAAGCAGTAAAAGACGAATATGCATGCCATCCACATCGGCATCAGTTGCCAAAACAATGTTATTGTATCTAAGGTTTTCATAATCCTCTTCGATATTCAAAGCCGATTGCAACAAATTAAACTCTTCGTTTTCGTATACTATTTTCTTTTTTAAACCAAAACAATTCAATGGTTTTCCCTTTAAACTAAAAACCGCTTGGGTATTCACATTTCTTGATTTTGTGATAGATCCACTGGCAGAGTCACCCTCGGTAATAAAAAGCGTAGAATCTAACCTGAGCTCATGCTGGGTATTAAAATGAGCGCGACAATCTCTTAATTTTTTATTGTGTAAACTGGCTTTTTTTGCTCTTTCGCGGGCTAATTTCTTAACACCAGCCATGTCTTTTCGTTCGCGTTCAGACTGTATTATCTTTCTTAAAATTTGCTCGGCAGCTTCTGAATTTTTATGCAAATAATTATCCAATGCTGTTTTTAAGAAATCACCTATAAAGGCACGAACACTTGGCCCTTTAGGCCCAACATCCTGAGACCCTAATTTTGTTTTCGTTTGAGATTCAAAAACAGGTTCTTGAACTTTTATACTGACTGCTGCGATTATACCGGCGCGAACATCAACAGCTTCAAAATCTTTTTTGTAAAACTCCCTGATTGTTTTCACCACAGCTTCACGAAAAGCTCCCTGATGAGTACCACCTTGTGTAGTATGTTGACCGTTAACAAATGAATAATACTGTTCACCGTAGGAATTTCCATGGGTAAGGGCTATTTCAATATCATCGCCCTTCAAATGAATAATTGGATATTCTATACTTTCGCTGATATTTTCCTTTAACAAATCAAGTAATCCGTTTTCAGAAAAATACTTGTTCCCATTATAATAAATAGTTAAACCGGTATTGAGGTAGGCATAATTCCACAACATACGTTCAACATACTGAGGCACAAAGCGGTAATTAAGAAAAATAGATTCATCAGGAATAAAAGTAACCTGAGTTCCATGCGGTGTTGTAATATCGCCAATTGGCTCATCCTTAACTAGGTTACCTTTTTCAAATTCAGCAATTTTAGTCTTCCCTTCTCTTACCGACTGTATTTTAAAATAGGAAGACAAAGCGTTAACAGCTTTTGTACCAACCCCATTTAAACCAACCGACTTCTGGAAGGCCTTGGAATCATATTTAGCACCTGTATTAATCTTCGAGACGCAATCAATGACTTTACCAAGGGGAACCCCTCTGCCATAGTCACGAACAGATACTTTTTTATCACGAATACTGATCTCTATTTTCTTACCAAACCCCATCATATACTCATCAATACAGTTATCTATAACCTCCTTAATGAGGATATAAATACCATCGTCATGAGCAGACCCATCACCCAATTTACCGATATACATACCCGGTCGGAGGCGAATGTGCTCTTTCCAGTCGAGTGATCGGATACTATCTTCGTTATAAATACTTTCAGCCATAGAGATTTAAATTACAAAACCCAACAAAGACAAGGTTTTAACGTGTAAATTTAATTAAATTAAATGCTGTTTAAAAGCGAGTTACACGGAGTTATTAACAGATTTTTTAGCAATTTGGTTCAGTATTCAAACTGAAAAAAACATAAGCTGCAAAAAACATTCACCGAAAAATATTAATGTAAAAGGCAAGAACCACAAATTGAAATTTAATCGAATCAGCCAATTATTATTTATGCTTAATGGTTTAGTATTAATTTTATATTTGCTAAAAACAAAGAATTGATACCCTATGCTTTATAAAATTCTAAAAAACATTGCATGGATTTCTGTTCAGATATTCTTCAAAAAAATAAGAATAACCGGACTTGAAAATATTTCTTCGGCAAAGCCTATGCTAATAGCTGCCAATCATACCAATGCATTTTTAGATGCTGTATCGCTTCAGGTTTTCGCAAAGCAAAACATATATACCCTTGCCAGATCGGATGTTTTCAATACACCATTTAAAAAGTGGTTACTGAAAAAAATCATGATGTATCCGATATACCGCATTCAGGAGGGAGCAGACAATCTGCATAAAAATGCTGAAACATTTGAAATATGCAACAAATTGCTCATTAAAAACAAGAGCGTCATGATGTTTCCTGAAGGCATTTGTATTCAGCAAAGGAGGTTATGCAAACTAAAAAAAGGACTTGCTCGAATTGCATTTGGATCTTTAGAAGCCACTAACTTCAATCTGGATCTTCTAATTGTTCCTGTGGGGATAAACTATAGCACCCCAAGTAAATTTGGAGGCAATCTTTTGATAAACATTGGCAAACCAATTAGTTTAAGCAATTACATTGAAAGATATCAGAATGACAAAGTAAAAACCATGAATCAGTTTA
>CANHPJ010000275.1 GCA_947462515.1 Bacteroidota bacterium
TCTTTTGGTAATTAACTTCTGAACAGCACTTGTCAAATCATCAACATCAATTGGCTTTAAAATAAAATCAACTGCATTCACCTTAAATGCATCAACTCCATATTGACCGTGTCCTGATGTAAAGATTATTTCATAATCATTATAATCCAACTCATTTAAAATCTCAAAACTGTTGTCATTTGAAAGCCTTACGTCAAGAAATAATAGCTCAGGTTTTAAATTATTAATAATTTGAATAGCACTTTTAACATCAGTAGCTTGAGCAACAACCTCTAATTCAGGACAATTTGAATCGAGAAGACTCTTTAATATTTCACGAGCAAAATATTCGTCATCAATAATTACTGTGGAAATTTTTTCGGATTTTATCATAATTAATCATCAACTGATAAAAGTAAAATAGTTTTTAAGAGTTTGACTTAAAATCACTTGCGAAATTATATTAAATTAACAAATTTATACAATTATGAATACTCAATAATATTTTAATTATTGCAGAAAAATATTAAATAAAATTATTTTTTAATTAATTAAATTTTTATTTAAAAACGCACACACACACACACACACACACACACACACAAATGCGCAATAGTTTACAATTATCAAATATAGGATATTCAAGGTAATGAAAAAATAAAAATCGGTTACGTTTTTGAATAACTCTAATATGAAGATGAGATAATTAAATTATTGAGCAATGATTTCAATATTAATAATAGATGACCACTTGATTGTAAGAGAGGGTATAAAACTGATTTTAAGATCAGAATTTACCGATGCTCATATACAAGATGCTGAAAATGAAAGCCAAGGAATAAAATTAATTAAATCAAAAAAGTGGGATCTTATCATACTAGATATTACTTTGCCCGGTAAAAACGGACTTGATATTCTAAGACAACTGCAACATGAGGGTATAAAATTACCCATATTGGTTTTAACGATGCAAAGAGAAGAGCTCTATGCCATTAGAGTAATGAAATCAGGAGCTGCGGGTTATTTGACAAAAGAAAGCGGTGGAGATGAGCTGATAGCAGCGATTAAGAAAATCCTTTCAGGAAGAAAATATATATCGCAGAAAGTGGCAGAATTACTTGCCGAAAATATAGAATCAGATCTGAACAAACCAATTTTAAATAACATCTCTGACAGGGAATTCCAGGTATTATGCTTAATTGCTTCCGGAAAAACTATAACAGAAATCGCTTCAAATCTATCATTGGGTATACCCACCATTAGTACCTATAGAGCCAGAATACTTGATAAATTAAAATTAAAAACAAATGCTGAATTAACTCATTATGCTATTCAGGAAGGCTTGGCATAATATAAACTATGAAAATTAAAATTTTAGGCACCAGGGCAAACATCAAACTACATGATTATGAACATGAACTGTTTACCGGAATATTGATTGATGATTTAATTTTAATTGATATTGGCGAGAAATTGTTTTTGGAAAATAATCCAAAGTTAATCCTCATAACCCACTATCATCCTGATCATGCTTATTTTATAAAAGATCATTCCATTTTGAAGCTCCCCTGCCCTATTTATGGGCCTGAAAAAAACAAGTTTGTACCAGAATCCAGAATACTTAAGGAGGCCATTACATGGCAGAATTATCATATCATCCCCATTGCCACCCTGCATAGTCTGAAAGTCAAGTCGCAGGGTTACATCATTGAAAATGAAGACAAAAGAATATTTTTCTCATCCGATATTGCCTGGATAAAAAAAGAGAATCTAAAAACTTTAGCAAGACTGGATTTAATAATTACCGAAGCCAGCCACATAAAAAAAGGGGGATTTATTTTTCGAAATAAAAACAATGAAATATATGGCCATATGGGGATTCCTGATACAATAAAAATGTTCAGAAATCATACTGACAAAATAGTTTTTATTCACCTGGGATCCTGGTTTTTGAGAGATATTAATTCAGGTATAAGTAAAATAAAGCAATTGGAGGATAAAAATCTAAACCTGGAAATAGCCACAGATGGGAAAGAATATTTTGTCTAGTTATTCTTAACTCTTATCATTTAGCGATATTGATATGTTCCGGCTCAATAACAGGCTTTGGTTGGTAAACTTTTAGTCTGTTTGCCAAAATAATAGCCAGCAAATTGGCAACAATAGCTATGTAGCCAACATAATGATAATTTATAAATTTACCTCCTGAGCTTATTTCAGTTACAATTATTCCTGCTACAAATGCAGCAATACCAGATGATATTTGTTGTACAGAAGAATTTAAACTCATAAAGCTCCCTCTATTTTGAGGGGCAACAACCGCCGTAATCATAGTAGTTGCCGGAATCATTCTTCCTCCTATGACAATAAAAAACAATGTGGTTGCCACCAAAGCCAAAGCAATATGTGTTTCTCCCATATTGGTTATTGAAAATAGCGGTATTAAGGCGATTAAAGCAAAAGAGGCAAACACTTTAAATCGTCCATATTTATCTGCAAGTTTGCCTATTATTTGGGAAGTGAAAATGGTGAAAAATCCACCCACCAAATAAATATAAGTAATTTGATTTTTATCAAACCCTACATTTCTTTCCATATATGGTGCTATAAATGGAATTACTGTAAATTGACCAAACATTAAAAGCATCATGAATAATAGCGCTTTAACCTGATTAGCATCCCTAAAAATGTTCGCTATGTTCGTAAAAGGATTAGTAGGTATGCCGGTTTTATTTAAATGTGATTTTAGGGGTGGGATTAAATAATAAATTAAAAAGAAAATAACTACACCCAAAGCTGCCAAAAACAGAAAGGGAGCATGCCATGTAAATTTGCTTGCAATAAAATACCCTGTAGGAACCCCAAATACGGCAGCCGCTGAAAATGCGGCCATAACAACTCCCATGGCACTCGAACGCCTCTCTAACGGAATGACATCTCCTATTATTGAAAGAACCAAAGCGCCTAAAACTCCCCCAAAAGCTCCGGTAAAAATTCTTGCTGCGAGTAAAAAATAATATGTTGGAGCTATTGCGCAGGCAAAGGTGCCAATTAAAAACCCCAAATAGCAATAACTCAGCATCGATTTACGATCAAACCTATCAATAAAAAAGGCACTGATTAATCCTACTATACCTGCACTAAAAGTATATGAAGATACAATATAGCTAAACTGATTCGGTTTAATGGAAAATGCTTTCATCAGGGTATCTCCTAATGGCATAATAATCATAAAATCAACAATATGAGTAAACTGGATACAAGCAAGAACAAACAACAGTAATTTTTCCTTTTTCATGATATTTTATTTTTTTGATTATTCCCTTATTAAAAACCTATGCTTTACTACGTATTATTTTAAGATCAACTGTCATGCTAAATATAGCTTTTATAAAAGATCATCACTTGTCAA
>CANHPJ010000276.1 GCA_947462515.1 Bacteroidota bacterium
AATCTTATAAATATATTTGCACTCTTGAAATTACACGGTGGGTGTAGCTCAGTTGGTTAGAGCATCGGTTTGTGGTGCCGAGGGTCGTGGGTTCGAGCCCCATCATCCACCCTAAAAGTCTAGATGTAAATCTAGACTTTTTTTATTTAATATATATTCCAATTATCCTGCAATTATTACAATCTAGAAATTTCTTTACTCTCCAACGTTGTGTATGATTTCATTAAATTGGCAGTCAAACAAGAATGAACAGGCAGTATCATTAAATAATCACCTATTTTATAATTATCTATCATTGAATTTGGAACAGAAACTATACCGTGTTCTTGAGATAGGCTTTTCACATAAATATCTGGTATGATTGCCCCCCAGCCATTTTCTTTTTTCTCAACTGCTCTCCCATATATAATACCTTCAGCTTGATTTTCAAGCCGGTCTTTGGAAAAATGCACACTGCCTCCGTATGTGATTATTTCATTTCTTTCTTTGTGAATAGCAACAATCGGACAAGCCATGGCAACGGCAATCTGCTCTATTGAATTGGATCCAATTTGATTTTGTGTTAAATCATAAAAAACCAGATTTCCTGGTCTGATCTCGTTAATTCCTGAAAAATCTTCGGAAACACTGCAGCTTGGGGTGTCACCAAGGGATAATGTTAAATCAGGATATGCTTCTATATAGAGTGCTTTTAGCCCCAACATTATTTGTTTGCTTTTTTCATGAATAGCAAGAATTTCATTTTTTGATCTGCATTTATAGGTATGTCCTGCATGAGCTAAAAAGCCGTTAAAATCAATGTTTTCCGAATTTTTTGAAATTTCCAGAATGGAGTTTATCAAACTAATGTCATTTGGGTTAATTCCAGTTCTGTTATAACCAACATCTATTTTTATAAAAAAACCAATTTTATGTTTTACGTGATCTTTTAGAAACGATATGGTTTCTTTTGATTCAATCAATAAGTTTAATTGTATTTTTTCGCTCAGTTCATTGATGGTATCAATCTCAAGTATATTTGTTGGAAAAGCTACCGTTATGTCATTCCATTGCTTGGCGAAATATTTTGCCATTTCTAGGGATGAAACGCATATCTTTTTCACTCCAATATCTTTAAACCATGTTCCTATTTCAATGGATTGGTGGGTTTTAAAATGAGGACGAAAATCTATATTGTTTTTTTTAGCTTTTTTATAAACTAAACCTATGTTTTCTTTACATTTTTTTTCATCAAGTAATAGGGTAGGTCTGGTAATTTTCATAATTAGCTTTTTATTTTTTATATATAAATTCTAGGTGAATTAAAATTTACTTAGCAGATGGCTAAAGTGATTTTATTATTCAGGAAAAACAGATTTTAAAACACCAGGCATGCAGGCAAGGTATCTCATTAACAGTTAGTTTGGGAACATATATTACTAGTTTGTTTTCTGTAATTTCCCAATTAATGGATGTGTTTACACCCAGAAGACTTATCGAATTTATTTCTTTATTGTTTATATCGCTTATGATCAATTCATTACACCATTCAGAGAAGAAGCAGTAAAGGTTGTTTTTTGAAAGGGTAAAATATATTTTATTATTGTGATTCAGCAAATTTGAAAACTTATTTTTCTTGGTTTGGTAAATTCCCTCACCATTAATTTTCAACCATTCACCAATATCCAGAAGTCGCTCCTGCATAATTACAGGTATTCTCCCGTCTGCCGTCGGACCAACATTTAACAGTAAGTTGCCGCCTCTGGAGACGATATCGATAAGTTCCAATATCAGTTCTTTTGATGTACGATAATTTTCGATATTTTCTGCCCTATTAAAGCCGTAAGAATCTCCAATTCCTCGGCTTTCTTCCCAAGGGTGGTCAAAATTTAAATTTAATGCATCTTGGTATTCACTGGAATAATAATCACCGTGTTTTCCGGGCATGTCTTTTGCGAAGCGATCGTTTACCACCACTTCATCTTTAATTGTCGACTCGTTATAAAGCCATGATAAAAATTCTTTGGTTTTAAAATATTCTTCTGTGCCGTCCCATTCTCCGCCATCAGAAAATATTAAGCTGGGTTGGTAGTTCTCAACAAGTTCCTTTAGCTGAGGAATTAGATGCTTATCGGTATATTCCTGATATGGTATTTGGTGTTTTTTAATAATTTCTTCCGGTAAAAAATACCCTGAAGGAGTTCTTTTGGTAGGCGTACTTTCCCATTCAATTATGGAATAATATAGTCCCATTTTTAGTCCTTTTGATCTCACTTGTTGACTTATTTCTGCAACAAGATCTCTTTTTGGTCCCACCTGCATCGAATTCCAGTTTTCGGAATAAGGACTTTTACTTGGCCAAAGACAAAAACCATCATGATGCTTTGCAGTCAGCACAACATATTTTGCTCCTGATTTTTCAAATAAATCAGCCCATAATGCCGGGTCCAATAATTCCGCCTTGAAAAGGTTCGCAAAATCACGGTATTGAAAATCCTGACCATAGTTTTTATTATGAAATTCTTCTCCACCATTTTCCTTGTTATGCATTACCCTGGCATAATACCATTCTGCATAAGAAGCATATTTTTCAGGTTCTAATTTCCTCCATGCCGGCACAGAATAAACTCCCCAATGAATAAAAATGCCAAATTTAGCATCCGCAAACCAGTTTGGTATTTCCCTGGAATCCAATGATTCCCAATCTGCCAGGTATATTTTATCTTTATTTTTTTCCATTCTATTTATTCTGCTTAGGTCTCCAAAAAAGGCATATATAAACTTAATCCCACAAAGTAATTTAGATTGTATTTTTTTACTTGATTAAGCAAATATAATAAATCGATGTGTTTTTGGATTAAGTCATTTAAAAAGCCAAATTTATCCAAAGCTCAATGATATTTATGTTCTTAATCAAGACATCAAAATTTCATTTCAAATTAGAAATTAAATAAAAAACTTGCTGAACTTTGATTTTTTCACAGTTCAGTAATGCCAGTAAATAAAGAGTAATACTAGAAGCTGGTAGACGAATTGGGATTCTGAAACTTGTTTTTTAGTGGATTGTGAAACAATTCCAACTAGGTAAGAACAGGCGAATTGAATTTGGAATTTGCTTATAATGCTATTAAAAGAATTATATTCCTTTAATTGCATTATATAGTTCGTTCAGTTCTTCCGTTTTAGATGGATATCCTAGTTTTTCGTAGGAAAAAATAAGGTTTTTTAGCAGTCGTTTAATTATTTCAACGTTATTGCAAGGCTCATAGAAGGAATCTTTTGGGTCGATGCCTAATTGTTTAAGAAACACATCGATTTCTTTTTTATTAAAAATGGCTCCACGACTAAAAGGGTTAACATAAAAAAGTACTACGTCTTTTTCCTGGTATCCTTCCATGTTTACA
>CANHPJ010000277.1 GCA_947462515.1 Bacteroidota bacterium
GTCAATGGCTTCTCTTTCTGTTCCATAGTTTGTGTTTGGTGCAGCACTAAACAATATGGCATGCCCATATTCATGCACAATCACATCAGCATCCTCGCCATCATCTATTCCGCCATCTCCAAAATTTAATCTTGGGGGGTTAAATGAAGAACTGAATGTGGACTGGTCCTTACCATTAAGCGAGTGAGGATCGGCATTGATTTGGTAGTTTGCCAGGTTTTTAAATCCCAGGCTTTGTATATAGTTTTGAAATTTTGTGATATGATAAAAAATATTGATGTTCTCGAATTCAGTTTGTGATCTATTATAAATAAATTCAGGTTTGAGGCTAATGACTTCCGCATTTTCGGGAGCAGAATGTTCGGTGATTTTAACGAATTCATTTTCCAGATGAAATACCGAGTCAAATTTAACATTTATGTTTACTGTAATTAATTGATCATCAATTTCAGGGATATCTGCATTATTATCATCAAGATAGGGAGATCCGTAACTTTTTTCTGCACTGGTGAGTGGATCAGGCAAAAATACTTTAGCCTTTGCAAGAGAATCTTTTACTGATTTTGTATTGGAATTATAATACATATTTAAATCGCGTTCGTATACTATTTCGCCACGATTATCAAAAATTAATTCTTTGTGATTTTCTACTGATTCAAAAATTGTAATCAGTAGAGCAGGTATAAATTCATCTTCTTTTTTAAAAAAGATCTCTTCCGGTTTATAATGTGCATCATTTTGCGGAAGATGTTTTATAATTAGATTTAAATCCGGAAAAAGTGTATTAGGTTCATTTTTAATTGGGAAGGAGTTGTCAAAAATCGAGGTAATGTATCCGTTTTTATCTGTATTTACTTTTATTTGGGAGTTATAAATTTTTCTGTTTTTATATGTCTGATAGGAGGTAAAGTGCTTCCCTGCCGGACTTAGCGATGTGTTTTCTATGATAAGGTCGCTATGTGAAAATTTAAAATTTTCAAAACTATTTATGATGTAGTTTTTTACAGATTCCTGTGATTTTAACTCAATATTCGTCTTGTTATAACTGGCTATGCAATTTCTTTCTCGTGCTATATTGGAAATTTGAAAGGGAGATTTTTCAGGGGATTTTTGTGCTGACAGGTCAATACAAATAAAACATACACAGATGTTAAGATATAGCTTTAAGAATTTAGTCATTAATTTTTTTTCTAATATCTTTTTGGTGGCCAACAAAAATGATGCTGTTTGTTTTTGAATAATATAGGGTCAATAGCAACAGTAAAACCCATATGGACAAATATACCAATGTTTTAGAAATTTATACTTAATGGCATTCCCAAATAAAGGCCGATTATTGGGTTAAAATGAAATTAATTCAGCAATAGCCATTTGCGATTGTTTGTTTAATTTTAATGGATACAACAGTTTAAAAACTAGATTTTTATGAATTATTAATTATGTCTTTTTGAATATTCATTATGCTTATTCAGTTTTTAGGTATTTAATGCTGATTCCTGTTATTTTTTTAAGAGTGTTTTCTATCATTAATGAATTTTTTCTTCTTACTGAAAATGAAATCTCACAATTATTTTCGAATACTTGGCTTGTAATTGTTGCTTTTTGTTCTTTTAATGTTTTTAATACCTCGTTTAATAAAGTATACTCAAAATTAATCTCGTAGACTTCATTTATTGTTTTTTCTATTATTTCATTGTTTTTAATAGCTTCATTAGCTGCTGTTTTATAGGCATTTATTAATCCGCTCACGCCTAATAGTGTTCCTCCAAAATACCTAACTACTACTATTAATATATTTGTTAAATCTTTGGATTGTATCTGTCCTAAAATGGGCTTGCCGGCAGTATAGGAAGGCTCGCCGTCATCGTTTGCTCTGTATGATAGTTTATTAGCACCTAAAACAAATGCATAGCAATGATGCCTGGCACCATGATGCGTTTTTCGAAGTTCTGAAAGAAATTCTTTAACCTCAGTTTCTTTTTTAATGGGAAATGCATAGGCCAAAAACTTACTTCCTTTATCTTTATACTCTCCTTCGCTCTTTTTTTCAATTGTTAAATAGGTATCTTCAAATAGCATATTTAGAGTATTTTGTAATTCCTGGTTCAACTCAAGAGCCACTAAATTAGTTAAAACAGTTTAAACCTTAATTAGAATGTTTAATTGCAATGGATTTTGATTTTTATGAGGCATGAGTTCGATGGTTTATTCTATAATTTAATAGTTCCAGGAAAATAAAGGATTTAACTGGGATAATTATTTCAATAAAAGTAAATTTGCTTTTTAATTGACTTTAAATGTTTTTCAAAATAGATCATCCCTAATAATTTCAACCAATAAAAAATATAAAATGGAAGTAAAAGATAGTAACGGCGCACTCCTTAATGAAGGAGATTCAGTACATTTGATTAAAGATTTAAAAGTAAAAGGTTCTTCTACCACTTTAAAAAGGGGGACAGTGGTTAAAAATATCCGACTTACATCAAACGATGAAGAAATAGAAGGACGAGTAGAACGAACTGTAATGGTTCTAAAGACTTGTTTTTTAAAGAAAGTATAATTTCATTTGAACAAAAAACCACCTAAATCCATAGGTGGTTTTTTGTTTATAGTGCCTATCAATTAATCTTTTTATTTTTCAATCGAAGTGAATTTCCCACTACTATTACATCCGAAAAAGCCATTGCTAAAGCCGCAATCATTGGGTTAAGCAAGCCCGAAGCCGCAATTGGAATAGCAAGTGCATTATAGAAGAAAGCCCAAAATAGGTTTTGTTTTATTGTAATCAGAGTATGTTTTCCAATTTGGAGGGAGTAATTAAGTTTACTCAAATCGTTTTTGTTAAGTAGAATAACTTGGGCAGTTTGTAAGGCAATTTGACTGGCATTGCTTATAGAAATTCCCACGTCGGATTTTGCCAGAGCTGGTGCATCATTAATCCCATCTCCAACCATTGCCGTAGTTGCTTGTTTTTGGTATTGGGCAATAATTTGTAATTTTTGATGAGGTAATTGCTGGCTGAAAATTTCTTTTATGTTTAGATTTTTTCCTACCTCTTTACACTTATAGTCAATATCACCGCTTATTAAAACCGTTTTAATTTTATTATCATTAAGGTATTGAATTGTTTCAGAAGCCGATGATTTTATTTCATCTTCCAGTTCCATTCCGGCAATAATTTCATTGTTTTTAAGTAAAAAAACATTAAAATTCTTATCGCTTTTTATTTCTTTATTTACATACTGCTTAGAACAGGCGGTATATTCATTGCCTGAAAGGTCAATTCCCTTAATACCAATTCCTTTAATTTCTTCAATATCAGAAAAAGTTATTTTTTCTGCCTCGTATGATAATTCTTTTACGATAGATTTGGCAA
>CANHPJ010000278.1 GCA_947462515.1 Bacteroidota bacterium
AAGTAAGATGATTTTTTAACCGAAATGAAAATTTAGAAATTTCAAAATTTTCGAAAGTTTAAACCTTCGGAACGACTCGAGTTATATCCTATTTAATTAAAAATAAAAATATTGAAATTCAATGATTTTCTAATAGGAGCGATTAAAATTGAAAAGTAAAAAAATTTTATAAAGCGTTTTTTAGTTGAAGTTTTTGAAGGTATTTTGAAAACTGTTTTGAAAGGTTTTTTATCCATTTTTTCTATTACATAATTTGGTTTTTGTAAACCCTAGTTCTGTTTTTTTTCTTGACTTTGCCGGTAAATTAATGCTTCTGTTTTAAAGCAAAGTCAAGAAAATAAATTTCTTTTAGCTTCATACGTTCAAGCAATAAATTTCAATATAACTCAATCATGTTAAATAAATAAGGGGTTTAAAAGTCTTTGAATGGCATTTTTTGTAGCAGTTTTTTCAATGAATTATTCTAACCCTAGTTTTAGCTTTTGGCTAAACGATAAATGAAATACCCAACAAATCAATCATTATGAATTTGGAAAATAAAACTATAAATAAATATAATGACTCTATAACTGAATTATCAAACATATTTCAGCGAGTTTTCTCAAATTCAATAGAAAATTTCTCGGGTTATTGGCACGATGATAAGGATATGATGTTAACTTATTTAACATTTTTCAATAAGATTTTGGCTAACCCCAAAGAATTTCTTAAGATCCAAAAAAACACCATTGAGTATTTAAACAAAAACAAGCACTTGTCTCAATCCGCTATGGAAAGTTTCCTGACTAAAGAGGATAAAGAGGCAATAATAAGTCCTCAAAGAAATGACAGGAGGTTTAACTCCGAGGAATGGAGCAACAATCCTTTTTATAGCTATATAAAGCAAAATTATCTGCTTATAAATCAGTTTTATAGAAATATTGTTGATGAAGTTGAAATAGACACCAAAAAAAGAAGGAAGCTTAATTTTTATACCGAGCAGTTTTTAGATGCGCTTTCACCTTCAAATTATTTCTTTTCTAACCCGGTTGCTCAAAAAGAAGCCCTCATCAGTAATGGTGATAGTATAATGCAAGGCTACAAAAATTTGATTTCTGATTTAAAAAAAGGTCGAGTTTCTCAAACTGATGAATCTGCATTTAAAGTTGGTAAAAATTTGGCATATACCAAAGGATCAGTAGTTTATCAAAATGAATTAATTCAGTTAATACAATACTCTCCACTTTCAGAAAAGGTTAAAGAGATTCCATTGCTTATTGTTCCGCCTTGGATTAATAAATATTACATCTTAGATCTTCAAGATCATAATTCCTTTGTAAAGTATGCTGTAAATGAAGGGTTTACCGTGTTTATGATTTCATGGAAAAACCCCAGTCCTAATATGAGGCATATTCGTTTTGATGATTATGTTCAAATGGGTATTATAAATGCAGGTGAGGTAATTCAGGAAATCACCGGAGTAAAAAAAGTAAATGCATTGGGTTATTGCTTAGGTGGGACTCTACTAGGAGTGAGTGCTGCGGTATTGAATGCCAGGAAAAAAAGCTGGCTAAATTCTATGACATTTATAGCCACCATGCTTGACTTTACAGATGTAGGTCCTATGGGTGATGTAATTGATGAGGCTTTAGTGAGAAAGCTGGAGCGGGGCGAGTTAAGGGAAGAAGGAGTTATGAAGGGACAGGATATGGAACGCGCTTTTAATTTGATTCGACCAAAGGATTTGATTTGGAATTATGTTGAAAATAATTACCTGTTAGGCAAAAAACCTGCTGCTTTTGATGTCTTATTCTGGACTAATGATAATACTAACTTACCGGCAGAGATGTATATGTTTTATCTGCGGCATATGGTACTTGAAAATAAATTATCCAAGCGGAATTCATTAACCATTTGCGATGTTCCAATTAATATTCGAAAGCTAGCTGTGCCTGCTTTTGTGATCGGTACAATAGAGGATCATATTTCTCCCTGCCACACTACTTTTTCAACTACCGAGTTATTGAAGGGGGATGTTCAATTTGTTTTGGGCGGTTCCGGGCACGTCATGGGAGTAGCCAATCCTCCTGCAAAAAAGAAATATGGATATTGGTCAGGAGGAGAATTAAATGAAGGTTTCGACATATGGAGGGAAACGGCAAAATACCACGAGGGCAGCTGGTGGACACCGTGGAGTAAGTGGTTGGGTGAAAATTCCGGAAAAGAAGTAGAGAGCAGAAAAAATAATGGCAGTAAACAATATCCCGAAATAGAACCTGCACCGGGATCTTATGTATTGGAAAAGATTAATCGTGATTAAATAATTTATGAGAACAAAAAACAACAGAGTAGCATTAGTAACCGGAGGAACAGGGGGTATTGGTACCGCTATTTGTGAAAAATTATACAAAGATGGGTATACCGTAGTGGCTAATTACAGGGATTTTACTAAGGCCATGAAATGGAGGGAAGAGGCCAAAAAATGGCGCGATGACCATTTGCGAATGGGTATAGATGTTAAGATAGTAGAAGGTAATATTTCTGATTTTAAATCGGTTTCTAGAATGATGGAAGAGATTAGAGATGATATTGGCACTGTTGATGTACTGGTTAATAATGCAGGTATCACTCGCGATGCTCCATTAACTAAAATGACACCGGAACAATGGTTTGAGGTAATCGAAACTAATCTGAATAGTGTTTTTGTTTGCAGTAAATTGGTAATAGATGAAATGATTAAAAAAGGCTGGGGGAGAATCATCAATATTTCTTCCGTTAATGGCCAAAAAGGTCAGTTTGGGCAAACCAACTACGCGGCTGCCAAGTCGGGAATGTATGGTTTTACAAAATCTTTGGCATTGGAATTGGCAAAAAAGGGAATTTCTGTAAATACAATTTCTCCAGGCTATACCTCCACACCAATGGTAATGGCAATTAAGGAGGATGTAAGGGAGAAAATTATTTCTCAAATACCAATGGGTAGACTAGGTTTTCCGGAAGAAATAGCTGGAGCAGTTTCTTACCTGGCATCAGATGAGGCAAAATACATTACGGGAGCCAATTTAGCTATCAACGGTGGTTTGCATATGTTTTAATTTTTTCAATCAGCGGATTTCAATTATTGTTTAATTTCTATTTAACAGTTCAAAATTAGAACCTGATTTATAATTTAAATTTGAAAAAATGATAAACATAAATAGATATGAAACCATGACTCAAGCATTGAAAGTGCTTACTGATAGGGGCTTTAGTCACAGTTTTAGCTTAGCAAAGCAAACAATTATTTGTGTGGAAACACAAATTAAATATTTGCCCGAGCAGATTAAAATTCTGGAGTATCATCGTTTTGAGGGCGCTTCCAATCCTGATGACGGCGAAGTTGTTTACGCTGTA
>CANHPJ010000279.1 GCA_947462515.1 Bacteroidota bacterium
ACGCCATCATTAAACGTCGAGATTTCATACTTATTAATCCATTCATTTAAATTACTTTCATCCAAACTATCGGCAATAGACTTAATAGAAAAAAGTATATTCTCTCGAGTGAACCAACCATTATAGTGAAAACTGCTATTTATGGCAAGGTTTAAATCGTTAAATTCAGTATGAAGTATCCCATCATAATTTTCAATTTTATCTTGTTCAGCTAAACTTAAAAATAATTTCAGGCTCTGGCTCAATTTCGAAAAAGCATTTATTCTTTCCTGTAATTCCATTAATTTTATTAATTATGATAGATTCTAAAAAAGTATAAAAGGCTCACTTAAACAAAATAGTATTTATTCTCAAATGATTAGGCTTCTAATTAAAACTATAATCAAGGTTGTCCTTATATAAACTAAGGCAACCACTCCGATTAAAAACATTCCAATTTTACTAATCAAGCCGAATTAATTGTCCAAGGAGGATTTATCTTGTAAAGATATAAAAACGGCTCAATTAATAATTTAGATTGTTAAGGCCTGCTTTTTTATGATAATTCTCCCATTTATTCAATTCTATGTAAGGTGTTTACAGTTATTTATGGGATTCAACTATTCTTATTTATCCCTTGTTGATTCATATCACTTGCTGAAAGAAACTTGTTTGTCGGTGATTACTGAATACAATTCATGCCAGTTTCGAATGACTTGAATTAAGGTAATTCAGTTTGCATCTTTCCTTCGATAGTCTATTAAGTTGAAAATAGCAGCTGGTTTATCCTACTTTACCTTAAATTTCACAACACACTTAATACCAATAATATATAAAATTCACTATGTATTAATCATGAGTCAAAAAATTGATTGACAAACAAATACAATTTATTAATTGAAAATTTATTTAAAAATGTGAGTTTGCCTTGGACTAAGTATGCTTATATTTGTGTTCTTAAAAGAACATGAAATAATGTATGATTTACTGCAAATAAATTAAATCCCTGTATAAATCAGCAAAATAATGTTTAACCAAAAGCAATCCCTATCTGAGGTAAATGCAACTGTAGAAACAGAAACCAAAAAAGGTTTCTGGAAAAAACTTTTTGCATTTATGGGACCAGCCTACATGATAAGCGTGGGATATATGGATCCCGGAAATTGGGCTACAGACATTGCCGGAGGGAGT
This sequence comes from Bacteroidota bacterium, assembly GCA_947462515.1. Taxonomy (GTDB): domain Bacteria; phylum Bacteroidota; class Bacteroidia; order JACCXN01; family JACCXN01; genus CANHPJ01. The sequence goes on from CANHPJ010000279.1 coordinate 1,171, forward strand.
CAGTTTGGCTATACTTTGTTGTGGGTATTATTAATGTCAAACCTAATGGCTTTGCTATTGCAAAGTTTAAGTGCAAGATTGGGAATTGTAAGCGGAAGAGACCTAGCTCAGGCCTCAAGAGAAAATTACCCAAAAGCTATAAATTATTTCCTTTATGCTTTAGCAGAAATAGCTATTGCTGCATGTGATTTGGCTGAAGTTATAGGAATGGCCATTGGTCTTCAGTTATTATTTGACATTCCCCTGTTGGTCGGAGTCACAATTTCTGTCCTTGACACTTTCATACTATTATTCTTACTGCGTTTTGGAATTAGAAAAATGGAGGCATTCATACTCACTCTGGTTGCAATAATCGGCATCTCTTTTTTAATGGAGATGTTTTTTGCTAGTCCGGATATGGGCGAACTCGTTCAAGGTTTTGTTCCATCACTTCCAAATAGTGCCGCACTGTATATTGCAATAGGTATAATAGGGGCTACCGTTATGCCGCATAACCTATACCTTCACTCTTCACTTGTTCAAACCCGTAAAGTAGAACGAAATTTTAAATCCCTAAAAAATGCAATCAAATTCAATATCATTGACTCTGCAATTGCCCTAAACCTAGCATTTTTTGTTAATGCCGCCATATTAATATTGGCAGCATCGGCTTTTTTTAAAAGTGGGATGTTCCAGGTAGGCGAAATTCAAGATGCTCACAAATTTCTTCAACCTATTCTGGGTACAAAGTGGGCTCCCATATTATTTGCCATAGCGCTGATTGCTGCAGGTCAAAGTTCAACCGTTACGGGTACTCTTGCCGGTCAGATCATCATGGAAGGTTATTTAAATTTGAGAATACAACCTTGGATAAGAAGACTACTTACCAGAATATTAGCCATAGTACCCGCCTACCTGGCTATTTATTACCTGGGTGAACAAGCTACCGGAGAACTCCTGATATTAAGTCAGGTAATTTTAAGTTTGCAACTTGGTTTTGCTGTAATTCCACTTATTCATTTTGTAAGCGACAAAAACAAAATGGGCGAATTTGCCATTACCACCAAGGTAAAAATTATATCCTGGCTTAGTGCTGCCGTAATTGTAAGCCTTAACATAAAGTTAGTTTTTGATGAAATCCATTCCTGGCTTGATACTCCCAATTCAAACCAACTATTGATATGGATTATTGTTGTTCCGTTAATTGTTATCGCATTTTTATTGCTCTTATACATCACCTTTGGGCCCCTACTTAAAAAAACACGCTATAATGAATACAATCCACACCATGATTTTAAACCCCTGGGCGAACTTTATGAACTGAAATATAAAAAAATAGCCATCGCTGTCGACTTTTCCGAAATCGATAATAAAGCCATTAACCAAGCCATTAGTCAAGGAGGAAAACAGGCAGAATACCTGCTGATTCATGTTGTAGAAACTCCGGGAGCTTTAATTATGGGAGATGAAACTAAGGATATGGAAACTATCACCGATATTGAAAACCTTAAAAAATATAAAGAAAGTCTACTGGCAGAAGGTTTCAGCGTGAATATGAAATTAGGTTATGGTAGCCCGAAAAAAGCCATTTCAGATATCGTAAATCAAGAAAAAGCAGATCTGCTTGTTATGGCAGCGCATGGACACAAAGGTTTAAAGGATATTATATTTGGCACTACTGTTGATGCAGTCAGACACAGAATAAATGTGCCATTATTTATAGTAAATTAATTTTTTACTATCAAACCGCCAAGAATTAAATAGAATTAGTGTTTTAATGAAAGAAGTCTTAAAAAAATTGAAAAATAAAAATCAATCATTTATTTCCTTTGTTTATATGGGATTTCATTACATTTGAATTTAGAAAATTATAACCGTGGCTGAGAATAAAATCATCAATATAAAAAATAAAAAGGCTTCTTTTGAGTATTCATTTTTGGATAAATATACTGCAGGTGTGCAATTAACGGGCACCGAGATAAAATCAATAAGAGATAGCAAAGCAAACATCTCAGATGCATATTGCGTGTTTAAAGAAAATGAACTTTGGGTTAAAAGTCTCCACATATCAGAGTATAAAGAAGGCTCATATAATAATCACGAACCAAAAAGAGACCGAAAACTTTTATTGAAAAAACGGGAATTAAACAACATAAAAAACGAAACAAAAGATAAAGGAATTACAATTATTCCCCTTAGAATTTTTATAAATGACAAAGG
>CANHPJ010000280.1 GCA_947462515.1 Bacteroidota bacterium
ACTGTCGGCAGGCGCTTGGCAAGCATTGTTTTTCCGGCTCCCGGAGGGCCAATTAAAATTACGTTATGACCACCTGCAGCAGATACTTCTAGGGCACGCTTGATGTTTTCCTGACCTTTAACATCCGCAAAATCAATGTCTGAATTATTAATCATGGCGAAAAAATCGTCTCTGGTATTCACCACTGTGGGGATAAGCTCCTTCGATTCATTAAAGAATTCAATCACTTCAATGATGTTTTCAACTCCATATACTTCAAGGTTATTTACAATAGCGGCCTCTTTGGCATTTTGTTTGGGTAATATAATTCCTTTGAACTTTTCATTTCGTGCATTAATGGCGATCGGTAGAACACCCCTGATTGGTTGTAGGCCACCATCGAGCGAAAGCTCACCCATGATGATGAATTCGCCTACTTTGTCTGCTTTTATTTGTCCTGAAGCAGCAAGTATTCCAATAGCCAGGGTTAAATCATAGGCGGAACCTTCCTTACGTATATCGGCCGGAGCCATGTTAATGACTATACTTTTGCCGGGTATTTTGTAACCATTATTTTTTAAGGCGGCATCAATTCTTTGCTGGCTTTCTTTAACGGCACTGTCGGGTAGGCCAACCATGAAGAAGTTAACCCCTTTTTCCATATTTGTTTCCACGGTAATGGTAGTTGCGTTAACTCCTTGAACCGCGCTTCCAAATGTTTTAACTAGCATTGGCTTTTTGTAAAATAATTAAAACGATTATTTTACAAAAGGGGTGCCATTAATGTTTTTTGATTTAAACTTAGAAAACAGCTGACCAATAGAACTTATTGCGATAGGCTTTAAAATTTCAAAGAATTATTAAAATATCATAATTGCATCTATGGATTTTAAAATAACGTTTTAAGTTGGAATTCTATTTTTGAATACAAATGAATGCATAAATACTCTAAAAGCATCTTTTTTATAATGTTAATCAGTTTTTATGAATATCTTTATAGAGAAAACTACAAAAAGGGAGGTTCCGAAAAGCCTTAAGAGTAGGATTAACTAAAACCCTCATAACTATGAAAAAACATCTTTTTATTTTATCGGCTTTAATTTCCTTTGTTCAATTTCTATGGGCTCAAGAAAATAATTCAGGCAGTGCTACCGAGAAATTCAAATTAGGAATAGGTGTATCAACTTATAATTTAGAAGGTGCTGGGGGCAGCATTAAAGCTGATTATTTATTTAGTGATAAAGTCAGTTTAGGGCTTCTAGGAGCTTTTTCATTGCATAATTTCAATGATGTTGAATTTGAAAATTCAACGATAGATTACCATTCAGGTAGAGTTACAAGTTTATTACTTACAACAAGCTATCACTTTATTGGTGATAATAGGGCAGAATCCAATTTGGGGGTATATACTTCCCTAGGGCTTGGTTATTTGGGTAATAAATACTTCTCAGATTTTAATTCCAAGTTGCTGTCAAATAATATTAATTTTCAAGAATACAAGGAAGAATTTTCCTGGAGAAATTTATCTGCTTCCCTAAATTTGGGTGCTGAGTACAAGTTAGGTAAAGGAAAAATTTATGCCGAGCTTCCTTTATTATTTGATGTTTATGGAACTTATTCTAATAAATATTTGTCTCAAAAAAATAATCTAGCAGTTAATAATCCTGACTATAAATATGATGGATTTAGAGATTTTAATTTTTCTTTTTTCATGAACTTAGGCTATCAGTTTTATTTCTAAAATCATTTTATTTTTATCAAGCACAAATTTAAAAAAAAATGCGCTTTCTTTCAATTGTTCAGGTATTTATGGTTGAAATTTGGTTTTAAAAAAAGGTAAATTGGCTTGCGTCAATTATAATATTTCTAGTTTAAAACTATCTATTAACAATACTTTATTTTAGGTTTCTTTAGTGTTAATTTTGTCTAATAGGTACTCTGAATATTGACCTTGTAAAACAAAAAAAGAGGCTTTCTCAATCTTGAGAAAGCCTCTTTTTTTGTTTCGTCTTAATAAATTAGAAAGCACGAGCCGATTTAACTCCTAGAGCATCATTAGCTGTTTTGCCTTGGTTTGAAAAACCTTTTTGAAAGTCAAAGCTGTAAATTGTTTTTGTATCCCAACAGAGCGGATCTATAATTCTACTGCCTGCCTCATTACCCTATGTTGAGCTCCAGTACTTTTCAAATTTAAAACCATCAATTACAACTCTGTTAACAATGGCAGCAGCATCATAGCAAAGGCTTAATTCCCATATTGCCGGAAAATACCAATTAGAGTAACCACCTCCTCTATAGTATGTTATTGAAAAAGGACACTTTGTCTAGTTGATGAGATAAAAATCTCATTTTACCACATCACCTTACCTATTTCGATATTCGCTAAACCATTAGAACTGCTGGTTTGATTGTCGGTTTTTATATAAATTGAATTTCCCTAAGGGGGCACCCTTTAAAATGCTAATTCTCATGCCGATATTCGTGTCTGATACCAAACTGTTGGCATTGTCTAATATAACTGCTTGGAAACAAGTTTTTTGTGCAGCCTGAGAAAATAAAATAATGTAAATTAAGGAGGCAATAATGAAGGAATATTTTTTTTTCGTTTTTAGTTGTTTTTTTATGAGTTTAAAGGTTCGATTTCTTTATTATTTTCTGCCTATTTTTATACACACAAATTACGATATGCCGGCTATGGTTAAAAACTCCCCCAAAGAAATTCAAATATCCGATTATAATTACAGCCTTCCGGAGAATCGCATCGCTAAATATCCGCTTGAGCAGCGCGATTTATCCAAGCTACTCGTATATAAGTCGGGTGAGATTCAAGAAAGTTGTTATTTGAACCTACCCGAATTTTTACCAAAGGATACGCTTTTGATTTTCAATAATACCAGAGTAGTAGAAGCAAGAATGCTTTTTTACACTAATACTGGCGCGGTAATTGAATTGTTTTACCTGGAAGCGGTTTCGGATGCTATAGATTCAGCCATGGCAATGGGATGCATAGGCAGCATTGATATTAAATGTTATGTTGGGAATGCTAAACGTTGGAAAAATGGTTCGCTTGTTAGAGAAGTTTTGTGGAACGGACAATTGATTGAACTCACTGCTTCAAGCAAAGAGCGTGTGGCGGATTATTACCATCTTACCTTGTCTTGGACACCTTCTGAAATTATTTTTGCTGAAGTATTACATGCCTTTGGAAGTATACCATTACCGCCTTATTTGAAACGTGAAACGGAGCAAAGTGATTTGGAGCGTTATCAGACTGTTTTTGCCAAGGAATTAGGCTCCGTAGCAGCACCAACTGCCGGCTTGCACTTTACTGAAGCTTTAGTTGAAAAATTAAGGAAAAAAGGAATAATATCGACTGAGGTAAC
>CANHPJ010000281.1 GCA_947462515.1 Bacteroidota bacterium
ATGATCCATCCAGCTTAATAGAGGCTCCAAAAACAAGCAGGAAACTACCATCTGTCCTCTCGGTTCCAGAAATTGAATTATTACTCAACAGTATTGACCTAAGCATCCCTGAGGGAGAGAGAAATAAAGCCATCATTGAAACCTTGTATAGCTCCGGCTTGAGAGTATCTGAATTAGTAAACCTTAAAATTTCTGCCATACACCCCGAAATAGGGTTTTTAAAAGTTACCGGAAAAGGTGATAAAGAGCGGCTAGTCCCTATTGGCAAAATAGCGCTGAAACAAATCCAAAACTATTTCAGTCACTACCGCAATCATCTTAAAATAAAAAAAGGCGAAGAAGACATAGTTTTTCTAAACCGCAGGGGTAGCAGACTAACAAGGGAAATGATTTTCACAATAATAAAAAACCAAACCAAAACAGCAGGCATTAAGACAAAAATCAGCCCACATACCTTTAGGCATTCCTTTGCCACACATTTAATTGAAGGTGGAGCTGATTTGCGTGCAGTGCAGGACATGCTTGGACATGAATCCATTACCACTACGGAAATTTATACCCACCTCGACAGGGAATACCTTAGAGATGTGATTATTCAGTTTCATCCGAGAGCCAGATAAGCCAAGACTAAAATCGCTGATTTAAATTGGATTGAAATGAATTTTGGGCTAGCTTTGAAAGCTAAATTCTTATTAAATGCAAAACTTATTTTACTTTGAAAATATTTGTAAATGCTTTTCAATTCTTTAAACTTCGCAATATTTTTACCAATTGTTTTTCTTTTATATTGGTTTGTAGCCAATAAAAATTTAAAATTTCAAAACCTATTGTTGCTTTGTTCCAGCTACTTCTTTTATGCTTGTTGGGACTGGCGATTTTTATTTCTCCTGGTTTTTTCAACCTTCCTGGACTATTACACAGGATTAAAAATGTCTAATGCTTCCAGCAGAAAAAACAAATCATTTTGGTTTTGGTTAAGCATAATAATAAACCTTGGATTTCTTGGTGTATTTAAATATTACAATTTTTTTGCTGAGTCATTTAAAGAGGCGCTATTAAACTTTGGATTACAAGTAAACCCTTGGACTTTAAAAATCATTTTACCCGTTGGGATTTCATTCTATACATTTCATGGTTTATCATATGTGATTGACATTTATAAAGACCGAATTAAGGCGGAAAAGAATTTTATAGACTATTCGGTTTTTGTAAGTTTTTTTCCATTACTTGTTGCAGGACCAATTGAAAGAGCTACGCATTTACTTCCTCAAATACAAAAGAGAAGAACCTTCGACTATTCAAAAGCCGTTGATGGATTAAGACAAATTTTATGGGGATTATTCAAAAAAGTGGTTATTGCTGATCAATGTGCAGAATATGCAAATTTAATTTTCAATAATTACAATGATTATTCCGGAAGCACTCTGGTAATTGGGGCTATTTTGTTTACATTCCAAATATATGGTGACTTCTCCGGCTATTCAGACATTGCATTAGGTACTGCAAGACTTTTTGGAATAGATCTATTAAGAAATTTCAATAATCCATATTTTTCAAGAGACATTGCTGAATTTTGGAGAAGATGGCACATCTCATTATCAACCTGGTTCAGGGATTATTTGTATATCCCTTTGGGAGGAAGTAAAGGAGGTATATGGACAAAAACAAGAAACACTTTAATAATTTTTCTAGTGAGTGGTTTTTGGCATGGAGCAAACTGGACTTTTATTGTTTGGGGTCTTCTAAATGCGATATATATAATGCCTTCAATTATTTTTGGTTCTAATAGAAACAACCTTGACATTGTTGCTAAAGGAAAAAAACTCCCAACCATCAATGAATTATTCTCTATAGGTTTAACATTCAGTTTAACTGTATTTGCTTGGATATTTTTTAGAGCAGAAAACCTATCGCATGCAACAAGTTACATTCACAATATGCTGGCAGGACTTACTTATAAATGGGGATATTTCCAAACATTTGATTTTATTAATAAAAAACTTGGCTATATCCTTCCTTTAATTTTGTTGATTTTTATTTTAATAGAATGGATTGGAAGAGAGGGAAATTTTGCAATTGCAAAACTTGGATTAAGGTATAATAAGTTTATTAGATGGTCGATATATTATATTATAATTTTCTTGATTATTGCTAATTCCGGAGGCGAACAACAATTTATTTATTTTCAATTTTAATCATGAGAAAATTTACTGAAAATATTTTTGCTTTTGTTTATGTTTTGTTTTTTTTGTGTGTTTTGTTTATCATTGGCAGCTACATTGTTTATAAACAGAAACTTCATTACGTCAGTTTTAATAAAAATATATCTACTGTAATTTGTGGTGATTCACATCCTATGAGTGCTATAAATGATAGTATTTTGAAAAACTCAATCAACATTTCAAATCATTCTCAGCACTATATATATACATATAATGTTTTAAAAACTGTTTTACAAAACAATCCGCATATTAAAACGGTCATATTGGGTTCTTCTTTTCATTCATTTAACGAGTTTGATAATATTATTTTTGATGATGATATAGCAATTCCGGATTATAAAACATTTTTTCCAATACTTGATTATGAATCTGCATCCATAATAATTTCTAATAATTTTCTGAGTTTTATTAAGTCGAGCGAGGGTATAATTAAATCAATGTTTAAATCAACAATAAGCAATGATAACTCTTATCAAAGTTATCCTTTTATCGGCTATTATTATAAAAGTATGAATAGCTGCCTAAATGATAGCACTGTAACTACAGCAATAAACAGGCATTATTACCAACTAAATGGAAAAGAACAGGGATTTTCACACTATCAAAATATATACCTGAATAAAATAGTCAAACTATGTGTAAAAAATAATGTCAAATTAAAAATCATCAATACACCACTAAGTGATCAATATTATAAAAAAATACCAAAAAAATTTATTTCAAATTATTACAACATAATATCTAATTTCAATACCAATATTGATTTATGGGATTTTCATTCGTTACATTTGGAAAATGAGTGTTTTGGAGATGGTGACCACTTAAATGCTATTGGAGCAAAAGTACTTACTTTGAAAATAGATAGCATAATCAATTTAGAGACAGATCCAAAACTATTTCAACCACTACCGAAATAATCTTAAAATAAAAAAAGGCGAAGAAGACATAGTTTTTCTAAACCGCAGAGGCAGCAGACTAACACGGGAAATGATTTTCACAATCATTAAAAATCAAACCAAAACAGCTGGTATTAAGACAAAAATCAGCCCTCATACTTTCAGGCATTCCTTTGCAACGCATTTAATTGAAGGTGGAGCAGACTTGAGAGCGGTGCAGGATATGCTTGGACA
>CANHPJ010000282.1 GCA_947462515.1 Bacteroidota bacterium
CCTGAAACATCAATTGCTTCCTTCGATATATTTCTAATCTCTACCCAATCCCCAACATCCAAAGAAGAACTGGAATTATAGTTTATTTCACTGATAATAATTTTTTCATCACAATTAGAGTATTCCCTACCCGGCGAACCTCCTATACAACCGGAAAACCAATTCCTCCCATCATTGAAATTACCATTCTTATCCTTAATTTCCATTGTTCGCCCATGCCCATCAGCGCATTTAGGCCAAGGTAAACTATCAACATAGGAAAAAGAAAAATGTAAATTGTTCTGTGAATCAAATAAATTCAAAGTCTCCTTCTTTTGCTTTACACTCCATAAAAAAGATCCTGTACAATTGATAATATCAGGATATTGTTTCTTAAATTGTTCTATATCCTGACAAATTAAAAAATAACCTCTTGAAGGAATTATTATACCCTCGGGTATTTTAAAAAACTGATTCAACATCATATCCGTTAATATCCAACCTGAAAGGTCTACTGATAAATCGCCCCTGTTATGAACCTCTATCCAATCTCCTGAATCTATGGTTGAATCCGATTTATAGTTAACCTCAGTGATAATTATCTGATCACTTTGACAGTAGCCTCTGTTAAAAATCAAAAGAAAAATAAATACAAATAAGCTAATCTGAAACTTCAAATTATTAGAAAATAAATTTAGTACATGCATAGGATCTTATTATGTTAAATCAATTAATAAAATGAAACTATAGTAACATGATATAAATTTGTGCCAAACTATCTTTTAAATTTCTTGAATAAAAAATGGAACAGATATTTTGAAAATATATTTCTTTAATTCTCTTTTTATTAGACTTATATTTGAATTAATTTAAATACATATCCCCGTGACTTTCGAAGATTTAAACATAAATACACCACTTTTAAATGCTCTAAATGATTTGGAGTATATGAACCCTACCCCTATTCAAGAAAAAGCATTCCCGGTGATAATGTCCGGAAAAGATGTCGTTGGAATTGCCCAAACTGGAACTGGTAAAACTTTTGCCTATCTCTTACCCATACTTCGTCAACTAAAATACTCTGAACAAAAACATCCTCGTGTATTGATAATTGTTCCAACACGCGAATTGGTAATTCAAATTGTGGGAGAAATTACCAAACTATCAAAATATATGACCTTGCGATATGAAGGAGTTTATGGAGGTACAAATATTTCTACCCAAAAACAATCAGTCTATGACGGCATTGATATTCTGGTTGCAACACCTGGCAGACTCTACGATTTAGCAATGAGTGGAATTCTTCGATTAAAATTTATTCAAAAATTGGTTATCGATGAAGTGGACCAATTGTTTAACCTTGGCTTCAGACCACAACTGATGAGTTTCATGGAAACATTGCCTCGCAAAAGACAAAATCTGCTCTTCTCAGCCACATTGAACCAAGATGTAGAGAATTTAATAAATGATTGGCTATCTGATCCTCAAAAAATTGAGATAACTGCTCACGGTACACCTCTGGAGAAAATAATTCAACTTGGCTATAATGTCCCAAATTTTAACACAAAGGTTAATCTCCTGGAAAACTTGCTTAATAAAGACAATACAATAGAAAAAGTTCTTGTCTTTAGCTCAAGTAAAAAAATGGCTGACAAGCTTCATGATCAAATAGAAAAAAAATTTCCTAATCATTCTGGTTCAATACATAGTAACAAATCTCAAAGCCAAAGAATCAATACGCTTAAAAAATTCCAAGACGGAAAACTACGCATTTTAATTGCTACGGATATTGCTGCCAGAGGATTAAACATATCCGATGTTACGCACGTCATTAATTTTGATACCCCAGAAATTCCTGAAGACTATATTCATAGAATTGGAAGAACTGGAAGAGCCAATAAGGCTGGTACTGCTATTACATTCATTAATGAGGTAGAAGAAAATCACCTACTTAACATTGAAGAAATGATGAATAAACGTATTACCATCTTACCAATGGATGAATCGGTAGAAATTTCTACCATTTTTTTGGAAAACGAAAAACCAAATAAACTTGATAAAAACTATTTTAAATTTATTCCTGAAATGACTTCCAAAGGAGCTTTTCAAGAAAAATTAGAAAAAAATAAAAAAGTAAACGTTAGAATTGGCCGCGTTGAATCATATAAAGGAAAACCTTCTAATAGAAGTGCTGAAAAAAGAAAAAAGAAAAAATAAGTAAGAAAATATTTTCTTCATATTATCGTTTAAATTTATAATTAACCTTCCGACAAGTTATAAGCACTATGAAATTAAATCACGAAATTGATTACAAAATCATTGGTGAAGAAATGCAATGCATCGAAATTGAACTAGATCCTAACGAAACAGTCATTGCCGAACCGGGAAGTTTCATGATGATGGAACAAGATATTACAATGAATACAATTCTCGGAGATGGAAGTTCCGCAGAAGGTGGCCTTTTCAATAAACTATTTTCTGCCGGCAAAAGACTCCTTACAGGAGAAAATCTTTTTATGACCGCTTATTCTAATTCAGGATATGAAAAAAAGAGAGTGACTTTTGCTTCACCCTATCCTGGAAAAATTATCCCTCTAGATCTGAGTGAATTAAACGGCAAAATAATATGTCAAAAAGATGCTTTTCTTTGCGCTGCTAAAGGCGTTTCGATAGGCATAGAATTTCAAAAAAAATTAGGAACGGGGATTTTCGGAGGAGAAGGTTTTATCATGCAAAAACTAGAAGGCGATGGAATGGCTTTCGTTCATGCGGGAGGTACAATAGTAGAAAAAGTACTTAAACCAGGACAAATGCTGAAAATTGATACCGGCTGCCTTGTTGCATTCACTTATCAGATAAATTATAATATCGAATTTGTCGGAGGTATTAAAAATACCCTGTTTGGAGGAGAAGGAATCTTCTACGCAACCTTGACAGGCCCTGGAAAAGTCTGGATACAATCTTTACCCATTAGCAGACTAGCCTCAAGAATAATTTCGTATGGTACCTATAAAAGAAAAGAAGAAGGAAGTATACTGGGCGGCCTAGGAAATATGCTTGATGGAGATGGAGTATAGGAAATAAACATTTTATATAAATTATTCAGTAATAATCTATTTTATTCAACAACATGAATCTTGAAGAAATTTGCTTTAAAACAATCGCTATAGCCAAAGTGGTTGGACAATTCATTAAATCTCAAAGCAGTGAGATTACCGAACAAACAGTTGAGGAAAAAAGTACTAATAGCCTTGTCACATATGTAGATAAAACAGCTGAAAAAATGCTTGTTGAAGGCCTACAAAAATTAATACCCGATTCGGGATTTATTACAGAAGAAGAAACTATAAATAAAACAGGCGAA
>CANHPJ010000283.1 GCA_947462515.1 Bacteroidota bacterium
ATAAGGGGATTGATCGGTATTTATTTCATCTAATGAAAGTTCTTCTATCGGGGCAACTTGCTTTACTTCAAAACTTAAAGATTCATCAACAGCAATTAAATTGTTGTAATCAGTGGTTAATTCTAATTCTTCCGAATTGTTTATTTCGTTTATTTCTTCTTCCTCTGGCACCTCGTATTTTCTACCTGTAAAAATCCCCGGTTCTATTTCATTATTTTCTAATTGAGTATTTTCAATTATTAGTTCTGTTGATTCGAATCCTTGTTTTTGATTTACTTTGTTTTGTTCGTTTTTTATTTCTTTATCATTTGACTTTATCTTAAAAATTATTTCCTCCTCTTTTTCACTTTCTTTCTCTTCTAGCGCCTTATTGAAATTATCAACCAACTGCTGCTCAGATTTGCCAAATTCCTCATTCGCATCTTCTTCTTCAAATAATTTTTTTGGGTTTTTAACCCGCTCATTGACCCCAAAAACTACCGGGTTTCTCGTTTCTATTTCTGTATCCTCATCCTGGCTTACTTCTCCTATCGAATAATCAGTGTTATCTTGCTCATTTTTCTTGATAGGTTCTTTTTCTTCTGATTTTAATATGTTTTCAAAATTAAAATTGAAATTAAGTACAAGAAAAACTATTAATACAATAAATGACAATAATCCGGTGCCTACTTTACCTAGAAGTGTGATTAACCAAATGGAAGAATGATAACCAAAGGCTCCCCCTAAAATTTGGTAGCTATTACCAAATAAAAAGCCTAGAGTTATTGACAGCCAGGTTATGGTGAAAAAGGAAAGCTTAAAAGATTTACCTAGTGGAAAAATTAATTTTTTAAATAATATTTTTATCCCTAGCAAAAGGAAAAGATAAACAAAAGTGTAGGATGCTATACCAAACCATTTATGAATAAATAGGTGAGAAACTATGGCTCCTATTTTACCCAACCAATTTTCTACGGTCACTTCCGTATTAAAAATCAGATCCCAAGCGGAATAATACAATTTGTCCTGGTCGTTTTTCCAGGTAAAAATATATGAAGTAAATGCTATTAAAAGATAAGCTGAGCAGAGTAACAGGATTAAACCGGTTATTTTATGTAGTTTCTCATTTTGAAAAAATGATGTAACATTTCTTATCGGACTTTTCGATATGCCGTTTTCAATAACTTCGTCAGTTTCTGATGACTTTTGGTTTTTAAATTGATTCCCTTTAACGGCCATTAATATTATGATATTCTATTTTAATAATCTTACAAATTTAGGAATTCATTTAGTATTTAATGAAAAAAAATAAAAATAAAAAAACCTTCTCAAAAGGAAGGTTTTTTGTTTTTTTTTAAGTTTTAATCAGTTTCTAAATTTGCTTGGTATATTTGAGTAGGGCAATATCAAAACCATTGTTTTTTAATCTTTCTAAAATTCCATTCAGAATTATATCATCAATTTTGGGAGTTCTTGAGAGTATCCATAAATATTTTTTATTAGGGTGACTTACAACAGCATAGCTATAATCATCTGCTAAATCTATAATCCAATATTTTCCTTTAAAAGGCCAAAAGAATTGTACTTTTAACTTGGCATTGCCCGAATTTTTCTCTACAAAAGCTTTCCCTTTGATATATGATTTTTCTTTTTTTGCACCTTCCCTAGTGCATCTGTTTTCTACAATTACAAATCCGTTTTTATTTAAGGTATACTCTGCAGTGGTGAAGGTGCATCCTTTTTGAAATTGTTGCTCAAAAGATGCGATTTCATACCATTTACCGGAATATCTTTCAAGATCAACAAAAGGAACAGTTTGAAGTGTTTGCCCATAACCTAATGTTAAGGGAAGAATCTTTAAGGTGAAAATAAATTTTAATAGGCTATTTAGCTTCATTTTCAATACTTTTTAGTTTGATTTTAAAATATTCATACAAGAATATATTCAGCAAAATTAATTCCAAACCATAAAAAATGTCTTCAAAAGGTATGGTTAAAAACGAAAGCCCATATTTTCATTGTTCTTATACCAAACCGCAGGACTAGGAATACAGCTTCCCATCAAAATACCATTAATAATAAAAAAGGGGATAAGTAAAATTGGGTAAATGACGAGCAATTTTGTTAGCTCCAAGGAAATAAGATTTTCAGTTTTTTTTAAATAATAATTTTTTTTGAGAAGAAATAATTAAGGAACAATTATGGTAAGAAAGTTAACCGAGAGATATATTAATTTCATTGTTAGCTTTTCGAAGTGTTGTTTTTAAAGTATTTAATTGGTACCCACAACATTCCAAAACATTCTCCATCTTCCTTAACTATATGTTTGTGGTGCATTTTGTGACCTCGACGTATCCCTTTGAAATAATTGTTATCTGAATTGCGGAATATTTTGAAACGTTGATGTATGAAGATGTCATGAACAAGAAAATAAGTCAATCCATAAATTGTTATACCCAATCCAATCCAGAACATAAAATTGAATTCATGATGCATTCCATAAGATATTCCTACAATACCCGGAATTGCAAAGATTAAAAAGAAAAAGTCGTTCTGTTCAAAAAATCCATGTGTTTCTTTCTTATGGTGATCTTTGTGCAAACTCCATAAAAACCCATGCATCACGTATTTATGGGTAAACCAAGCAACACCTTCCATAGTGAAAAATACTGCTGTTACAATAAATATATTTATTAACATAGTCTATTGTTTTATAAAAATTTTTTCCAAAACTGATTTTCTGTATGCAAATATATTCTCAATTTTTTTCTTGACAAGCAAGGTATGTGCAATATCACCAATGAATCCAAATGGAAGTTCGTAGTTTATGATATCTTTCATTAAAACCCCATTGTTTATTTCCTCAAAGGTATGGGTATGTTCCCATGATTTGTATGGCCCTTTTAATTGGGTATCAGCAAATACTTTGTGCTTTTCTACACTGCAAATTTTAGTTTGCCAATGCATGGCAATTCCAAGAAGTGGTTTAACAGTATAATCAATTAACATTCCATCATGAATTTCTTTTCCATTGAGTTCTGTCAAAATTTTAAACCCCATTTCAGGAGGTGTAATTACTGAAAGATTTTTTGGTGATGAGAAAAAATCCCATGCTTTTTCTATGTCAATTGGAAGAAATTGTTCTGCTTTATACTGAAAAACGCTCATGTCGCTATTTAATATTAAATTTATTTAGGTGTTTTTTTACTTCAGGTAAACATATTTTCATCCATTCAGTATATAAATCCGGATTCAGGAGAATGTCTTTTTCTAAATCAGCTATTGTGGCATATCTCCAGTCTTTAACCTCCGATTTTTCTGGATTTGGCAAGGTATCACTTATTCCAATGTATACGTGATCA